>NZ_JFJV02000237.1:0-621 GCF_000611145.1 Cupriavidus sp. SK-3
TCGAAAGCGCGGCATGCTGTGCCTGCTGTGCATCCAAGCGACTGACCGCCTGCTGTAGCGTGGCAAACTCGCCCTGCTTCTGGCCTGTGATCATCTGCAAGGTGTCGCGCTGCTCGGCGGCCGCAAGGATGGCCGGCCCTTCGGCCAACATCAGCTTGCGGCTGGCGATCAGCTGCTCCAACTCCCGGCGCCTCGTGGCAGCGCGGGTGGCCGCAGCACGCTGGTCAGCATCCAACTGCCGCCGGCGCGCTCCCAGTTCGGTTTCCCGTTGCCTGAGCTCGCGCAGACGCGCTTCGGTGGCCGCGCTCGCACTTTGCTTGGCTGCCAGTGTCGCTCGCTCCTGCAGGAGCTTTGCGCCATCGGCAGTCTTCGCATCGCGATCGCTCCGCGCCCCGGTCAAGGCTTCATCGGTCGAGCCGATGTCGCGTGCCAACTGCCCCGCCCGCTCGCGCTGGGCGGACAAGCCCACCAGGTCGCGCTGCAGGGTGTCCAGATGCCGGCCCAGCCCCTTTGCAACCTCGCCGGCCTTGGCCGACAGATCACGCAGGTGGTCGATGCCCAGCAACTCGGCAAGCAGCTTCTTGATCTCGCCGGCCTGGTAGCTGGCGATCGGGCGCCGGT
>NZ_JFJV02000238.1:0-632 GCF_000611145.1 Cupriavidus sp. SK-3
TCGCTCGGGCTCAAGTCCGACAGCCTCCTAGGAATGCCGGTAGGACGCTGCCTGCGCATCCAGCCTTGTTGTCGGCGGTGCCGGTCTGTCACTAAGAATGCGGCGTAAATATTGGGCTGATTCTAAAGAGGGGACCTGACAGGAACATGACGCCGACATTGCGAGCGATCGCAATACTAGTACAACATCCCGTAAATAGGTTTAATAATTATCGGGCTGCAAATACGGCTGCAGGAGCGTGACGATTACCTGGGCCATCTCGTCGAGTGTACCGGCGCCTGGCAGAGGTTCCCAACGTCCACTTTGGCTGCGAAAGGCGGCGCCATAACGATTGCGGCCGAGTTCGGTCAGCCGAGCCACCACCGTCGGCTCCTCGTCGTCCAGACGTTTGATCAGCAGGTGACGCCCGTAGGCTTGCGTGACGATCTGCTCGTGGCCGAGCAAGCTGCGCAGTTGCCGCTGCAATTCGGCAGCGTAATGTTTGGCGGGTAAAGCTGGCATGTCGATCCTCGATTACGATGCGCCGGTTTGCAGCGGATAGCCCCGGAAACTCCATTTGAACGGGCGCGCCGCCTGATTGTGCGCGCGGACAAACTGCTCGGTGCGCTCGCGCAGGTGCGCGGTGCTGGTGT
>NZ_JFJV02000238.1:732-1037 GCF_000611145.1 Cupriavidus sp. SK-3
GAACCGCTCATCGTGCCGCGCGTTGAATGCCTGCCAGACGGCCTGGGCGCGATGTGTGTTCAGGTTGTCCCAGACGACGTGCACCTGTTTGCCCGGGTACGCGGTTGCCACGCGCTCCATGAAGGCCACCAGATCGTTCTGGGTGCGGCGCTCGCGGCAATCTGCCAGCACCTGTCCAGTATGCACATCCAGCGCGGCAATCAACGCCTGGGTGCCGTGACGAACATACTCAAACTCACGCCGACGCAGCCGCCCCGGCGCGGGCGCACGTCCCGGGTGCTTACGCTCGATGGCCTGAATGCCGG
>NZ_JFJV02000238.1:1098-1414 GCF_000611145.1 Cupriavidus sp. SK-3
TTGCGGTACAGCTTGCAAATTCCGTTGACCTTCTCGCGAAAGGCCGGGTCTGGGCTGTGCAGCCATTGCTGGACCCGGTGCGGACGCACGTCGCCGGCTTGCAGAATGCGCTGCACCTGGCTGCGGCTGATCTGCCCGACGACGCCGCGCTCCACGGCGCGCGCCACAATCTCGTCGAGCGTCGGCGTGACCCGTCCCTCAGGTTCCTGCGTTTCACACGCCAGCGCGATCAACTGTAGTCGCGCCTCGTGCGTGATGCGTGGCGGACGGCCACTGCGCTCGCCTTCGCGAATGCCTTGGGCACCTTGCTGGGCAA
>NZ_JFJV02000239.1:0-246 GCF_000611145.1 Cupriavidus sp. SK-3
CCGGCGACGTGCGTCCGCACCGGGTCCAGCAGTGGCTACACAGCCCGGATCCGGGCTTTCGCGAGAAGGTCAGTGGGATTTGCAAGCTGTACCGCAGGGCGCCTCGAAACGCGGTGGTGCTCAGTATCGACGAGAAGACCGGCATTCAGGCCATCGAACGCAAGCACCCGGGACGGGCACCTGCACCGGGGCGACTGCGTCGTCGCGAGTTTGAATATGTTCGTCACGGCACCCAGGCGTTGATTG
>NZ_JFJV02000239.1:362-607 GCF_000611145.1 Cupriavidus sp. SK-3
GGCCGCGTACCCGGGCAAACAGGTGCACGTCGTCTGGGACAACCTCAACACACATCGCGCCCAGGCCGTCTGGCAGGCGTTCAACGCGCGGCACGATAAGCGGTTTCACTTCCACTTCACGCCGTTGCACGCAAGTTGGGTCAATCAGATTGAACTCTGGTTTGCCCGCTATACGCGCCGAGTGCTGCGCCATGCGAGCCACACCAGCATCGCACACCTGCGCGAACGCACCGAGCAGTTTGTCC
>NZ_JFJV02000239.1:702-779 GCF_000611145.1 Cupriavidus sp. SK-3
ACATGCCAGCCTTACCCGCCAAACACTACGCTGCCGAATTACAGCGGCAACTGCGCAGCCTGCTCGGCCACGAGCAG
>NZ_JFJV02000239.1:907-4703 GCF_000611145.1 Cupriavidus sp. SK-3
CCATAGCGGGCGTTGGGAGCCGTTGCCAGGCGCAGGCTCGCTCGACGAGATGGCCCAGTTGGTCGTCACGCTCCTGGAGCCGTACCTACAGCCTGATAATTATTAAGTCTATTTACGGGATGTTGTACTAGGTCAAGCGCTTCGAATGTCGGATTGGTCGATGCCCTGAGGACGCCACTTTCGTCCAGAATCGCGGTTTGAAGGAAGGGTTCGGCACCGAGATGACCGTTGCGGGTCCATTCGGCAAGCGGCAAGTCCAGCCCTCGTTCGATGACGGCGCCGCCTAGCAGGGAGGTCAGTTGGTCCGCCTCCATCAATGTGCGCTCGACGTGCTGGCCGAGGGTATAGGCAAGCCGGTCGGCATCAGCCTGGATCCTGCGTAATTCGCTGCCTCTGTCCCACCCGGCCCAGAGCGCGAACCCCAGCCAGACCGACAATACGAGCATGAATGCCGAAATGCCCGGGGTGATGGTGCGCGCCGTGCCTTCCGCCGCTACCGGCCTATATATCTCCAGACCCATGAATCCTAGCGACCCCAAAGAGATGAAATGAACGCGCTAGGAAACGGCGAGCGCCGTCCCCTGCCTCCGAACCCGGTGTGCGGTTTTCCCGCGACGGGTTCTCGAGTCAGTTGTTTGCACATCGGGATTGCCTCGCCCACATAGCGCACTCGGTCCATGGCCAGCGCCCATTGCTCCATCGGCGCCTTCACCCCCGCCACGAAGGGGCGCGACCAGGCTGCCAGGTCGGCGCCGGTCAGCACCCCATGCACGCCCGGCGCGGCAAGTGCCGCGCTGGCATCGATGGTGCCGAGTTCGGCATGCGCATGCGGGGACCGCAAGATAGCGGCGTGCAGGGTGCCCGGCTTCACGCCCAGGTCGTCGCCATAGCGGCCACGGCCGGTGAGGATTGCGGCGTCCTCGAGCCGCTCCATCGAGCGGCCGACGTGACGCTGGCGCGCGGCCACGCCGGCCGCCGCGGATTCAAGGTGGATGGCCGCTGCTGCGGCGGGCAGGCTGCGCTTGTCGCTCATGACCGGCCCTCCCGCATGGCGGGGGCACGGACCATCTGGTTGGCGGGGATTGCGGGCCGGCACGGGGAGATGCCACGCGGCACGGGGCGAACGCCCGCTCCCGCTGTCTCCAGTGTCGTACCGGTCATGCTGCCAGCATCGTTCTGTCTCATTCCTGACTCCGTTCTGCGCGTCGGCCCCGATAGGCGAATCCGCCGGGGACATGCAACGTTGAACAGGAGCTTAGTGAGATTGTGGTATTAGTTCTAATATAGTTTTTTGATCACATTAATCACTTTAAATGATGTCAGACAGGGCGGTCCTTAGTGGGCACATGCGGCCTCACGGCACGCCAAAGAAAGGGCTTTCCCCCGATATTGGCGGGTCTTCCGAGGAATTTCTCGACAAAAAAGACGATACAAACATTCCAAGCTAACAGATTTTTTGATACATAATCGATCACTTGGCATGGCCGACCACGCCAAACAGATGCCTGCGAATTTTCGCGAATGTGGAGCGGGATGCTCTGGACTGGTGCCGCCGGCGAGAAAAATGAACGCCCAGGCTGGCCTGCGGATTCCAATCGCTCGATGACCGAATCCGGGCCGCCGAATTCATTCGACGCTGGCATCTTCGTGACGATATTTCAGTGCGCGAGATCGCCAGGCGCCTGGGCATCTCCAGGAACACCGTCAGGCGCTACCTGCGCCCTGACGTCACAGCACCCGCCTACCCGACCCGGCAGAGCCCCAGCAAGCTGGACGGCCATGCCGCCAAGCTCGCCACCTGGCTCAAGACCGAAGCCAACAAGCCGCGCAAGCAGCGGCGCACGCTGAAGCAGATTCACATGGATCTGTGTGCACTCGGATTCACCGGTTCCTATGACCGGGTCGCTGCTTTTGCGCGCCGCTGGCGCCAGGAACCGCAAGAGCAAGCTCGGTCGGCGAGCCGCAGCACCTTCATTCCGCTGCGCTTTGCCGAGGGCGAAGCGTTCCAGTTCGACTGGAGCGAGGACTGGGCCGTCATCGCCGGCGAGCGCACCAAGCTGCAGGTAGCCCAGTTCAATCTCAGCCACAGCCGGGCCTTCTTCCTGCGCGCCTACCCGCTGCAGACCCACGAGATGCTGTTCGATGCCCATCACCACACCTTCGTGGCCTGGGGCGGTATCCCGCGGCGCGGGATCTACGCCAACATAAAGACTGCGGTCGATCGGGTACGACGTGGCAAGCTGCGCGACGTCAACGCCAGGTTCAGCACCATGGTCAGCCACTACCTGTTCGACGCCGAGTTCCGTAGCATGGTTATGCAGCGTCTGGGCGCCGACTGCCACTTCTACCTTGTTTGTGGAACACAGGCATTGAAGCGTGCCGCCGGCGAAGCCGGCTGTTCCGGACGAATACCGTTATCCACCGACGGATGGATATGGATCGCGCTCATGATAGCCCTCTCTTTGGGTTAGCTTGAGATGGCACGGCATAACGCCGCGCCATGCGATGGGTTCTCAGTAGTGAATCACCGTGCGGATCGACTTGCCCTCGTGCATCAGGTCGAAGGCCCTGTTGATGTCTTCGAGACCCATGGTGTGGGTGACGAAGGGGGCGAGATCGATCTCGCCTTTCATTGCGTCCTCCACCATGCCGGGAAGCTGGGAACGTCCCTTGACTCCCCCGAAGGCGGAGCCTTTCCAGACACGGCCGGTAACCAGCTGGAACGGTCGGGTGGAGATTTCTTTCCCCGCACCGGCGACGCCGATGACAATCGATTGCCCCCAACCACGGTGAGCGGCTTCCAAGGCGGCACGCATGACGTTGACGTTGCCGATGCACTCGAAGGTGTGGTCGACACCCCAGCCGGTCATTTCGATGAGGACCTGCTGAATCGGCTTCTCATAGTCATTGGGGTTCAGGCAATCGGTTGCACCGAACGAACGGGCCAGTTCGAACTTGGCTGGATTGGTGTCGATGGCGATGATGCGACCAGCCTTGGCCTGACGTGCCCCCTGAATCACCGCGAGCCCGATACCGCCGAGGCCGAAGATTGCCACCGAGTCACCCGGCTGCACCTTGGCCGTGTTGTGGACGGCACCAATGCCAGTTGTAACGCCGCAACCCAGCAGGCAGACGTGCTCGTGGTTGGCTTGCGGATTGATCTTCGCAAGCGAAACCTCAGCGACAACCGTGTATTCGCTGAAGGTCGAGCAGCCCATGTAATGGAAAAGCGGCTGTCCGTTGTAGGAGAAGCGAGTCGTACCGTCGGGCATCAACCCATTGCCCTGGGTAGCGCGTACAGCAACGCACAGGTTGGTTTTGCCGGAGTTGCAGAACAGGCACTCGCCGCATTCAGCGGTATAGAGCGGGATCACGTGGTCCCCCGGCTTGACGCTGGTGACGCCCTCACCGACCTTAACCACTACCCCAGCGCCTTCATGGCCGAGCACTGCCGGGAACACACCTTCTGGATCATCGCCGGACAGAGTGAAGGCGTCGGTATGACAAACGCCCGTGTGCGTGATCTTTACGAGAACCTCACCTTTACGTGGCGGCTCAACGTCGATCTCGACGATTTCCAGCGGCTTTCCGGGCCCGAAGGCAACAGCTGCACGTGATTTCATGATTTCGTTTCTCCTAAATTAAATTCCCTCACCGGACGCCACCTTGGCGGTGGCTAACGGAGATAGGACCGAACGATAGAGATGGTTTCGTCAATCGCTTCTTCTGCGAATCACTCCTAACCTCACTGTTGGGAAACTCCTCCTGTTGATTTGCACCGAATTCTGACCCAGGA
>NZ_JFJV02000239.1:4769-4969 GCF_000611145.1 Cupriavidus sp. SK-3
GTGCAGTGTTCCATTCTGTTTGGAACTTAAGCGGCGGTTAGCGCGAATGACCTTCTGCAGGATATCGCGAGCGCTCGTGGTCCAGATGAACGGCTCGGGGTTGGTGTTGTGGTGGGCGATGTACTCATTGATGGCGTCGACCAGTTCTGGCACGCTGGTGAATACGCCCCGGCGAAGTCGCTCGGTTGTGATGTCGCGAA
>NZ_JFJV02000240.1:0-28262 GCF_000611145.1 Cupriavidus sp. SK-3
GGTACGCTTTGGAAGCCTTCGTTCTTTTTGGTGGTTATCTACTAGTAGATAGACTGGTTGGCCCAAAAAAAACGGGAATTCCCCGGGTGTTGCGCTGGATCCTCTTTCCTGCTTCAGCTTTCTTGCTGGGGCGGAGCAGTGGCTTCCATGTGCTGAATATTATCTACTGGTAGATAGATAGTCAAGGAATTCTTTGCAAGCCATCTCAAGCCATCTGCAAGCGCACGATGTCATCACGGGCGCTCAAGCAGGATTTGCACGTTCATCAACGTGTGGCCGCGCCCTCCGGCCCTGCAGGGAATCGCCGAAATCACAGCAACAAGGATTTACAACGTTTTACTTCGGGCAGCATGAAATCACTCCTACGATGATATTTGGGGGATGCAATACAGGGTCCTCGCTACCACCGGAGCAAGAGATGCGCAAAGTCCTCACGATGACGTTACTTATCGCCGCCGCGACGGCTTCAGGCTTGAGCTATGGCCAGCAAAAGAAGTTCGACCCGTACACCGACGGCGCCAAGGCAGGCAAGGCCGACCCCTATACGGACGGCGCGAAATCCGGCAAGTTTGATCCGTACACGGATGGTGCAAAGCAATCCACCCAGATGGACCTGAATGCCAACCAGGCCAAGCCCGACCCCTATACGGATGGCGCGAAAACCGGCAAGTTCGATCCCTATACGGACGGGGCAAAGGCTGGCAAGCCCGACCCGTATACGGACGGCGCGAAGTCGTCCAAGTAACTGGCACCCGCGTTGCCGCTCCGCAAGCGGCAACGCGTATCCACCGCACGCCTGCCGCGGCAAACCCGCGCGGTCTCCTCCCCTAGCCGCGCAGCCTGCACTTATGCCTGCCGCGGCCTCATCCGCGCAATCCCTGCAAAACGGCAAGCAAGTCTGCATTGACCTGCTCTGCCTTGACCGCGCACATCCCGTGCGATGCGCCCGGGCAGACCTTCAGGGTCGCGTTCCTGACCAGCCTGGACCAGCCTGCGCAATATAGGCGGCGAACAGCGGGATGGAAATGAGGCATTGGCACCATTGGCGCAACGAGCCGGGCCGGCGGGATTTCGATTGCCGTCCAGCAAGCCGTGGCACCTAGCCAGCCAGGATGCGCTCAGGCCGCGCATGGGGCCGGCCCCCGTAGCCGAGCAAGATTTCCATACCGCGCTGCGAAGCCAGGATGGCGTGCGAACTGTGCTCCCGCATGGCGGTTTCGTAACTGCCGATGGCCGCGCGCAGAGAACGGTGGCCGGCGGCGGCCTCGCCCAGTTGCCGCACCAGCAGGCAGGCATCGTGCAGCGCCGCATTCGCTCCCAGGCCACCTGCGGGACTCATGGCGTGGATGGCATCCCCCAGCACCGTGACCGCATTGGTCGGCCAGGCCGGCGGCACGTCTGCCATCCTGACGGGCAGCATGGCCAGCGAGGTGCGATCGCCCAGCTGGAATAGCGCCCGCAGCCCGATGTGCCAGTCTGCCGTGACGCGCTCGATGCGCGCGGCGAGTTCGTCCTGGCGCAACGCATCGCCACCCTCCCAGCCGATGCCAAGGCTCTCGCGGGCGCCGACGATGGCCCAGTAGAGATAATCCTCGCACTTGCCCAGGCGATAGCCCGTGGGCTGCGGCCGGAACCGCATCGGGTCGATGATGACCGCCAGGCCATCGCCGAAGACAATAGACGTCCTGTCCCGCAGCACGCCGGAGATCCGCGCCAGCGCGGCAGGCGTCGGGCAAGTCTTGCCGTAGAGGCAGGCGAACCCGGTATCCGCCGGGGTGGCGCCCGGCAGGCGACGCCGGCGCACCTGGGAATTGATGCCATCCGCCGCCACGAGCACGTCCGAGACGGCGGATGAACTATCCGCAAACCCGGCGGCTACGCGCCCGTCTTCGCACTCCCGGTAACGTACGAACGCCTTGCCGAAATGCACATGGTCCTCGATGCCGCACAGCAGGATTTCACGCAGCGTCTGGCGGTTCACGCTCAGGTCATCCTCCTCAACATTTCCGGCGCCTTCGTTGCTGGCCCGCCGCCACGACGCCACCCACCTTCCGGTCACGGCATCGAGCCCTGTGTCAACCACATTGACGCCCTCCACCGGCATCGCGCCGGTTGCCTTGAACAAGGCGAAAAGGTCCTCCGGCAAGCAGGCCTTCAAGGCTTGCTGGCCCCGATGATCGATCCGGATGCGGTAGCCCTGCGTGCGGCTGGCCAGTGCCGCATCGCGCTCGTAGACGTCGAAGGCGATGCCATGCCTCCTGAGCCCTTGCGCCAGGCACAAGCCGCCCAGGCCGGCGCCGACGATGGTGATGTGCATGGGCCTCGCCATCAAGGCGCGCTGCGCCGCCACAGCGCCCGCCCGGCGTTCAGCGCGCGGGGCCATCTTGCACTCCGGCATTCGCATTCGCCGTGATCGCGGCAGCCAAGGCATAGTTGCCCAGCGCCAGTGCTTCCGCCATGGTGGCGGCCATCGCCACGGGCACGCCAAAGGCCTTGACCGCCATCTGCGCCTGTGCGGCCATTGCCGCCCGTTTGCCCGGGTCGGGTTCGATATGGATCAACGCCCTGCAGCTTCTCCCGAGTGGCGCCTTGTGCTGTTTGAGCCATAGCGCGCGTTGCTTGCGGTCCTCGTGCGCTTCTTCGTCCCGTGCGGTATGGATCAGCACAAAGGCCCGGTCCTGCCCGACCAGGGCTGTCATCTCGTCGCGCCACCGGGCAGCGTAGCCCGGCAGCATGGCTTCGGCGCGGCCGACCACGAGGGGGAAGTTCGATACGTCGTAGATGTGGAAGCTGGAAGCCTGTGCTTGCATGTCGCTCTCCTGCGCTGCGGGTAAAGGTTGACGTGTTGAATAAGGCGCCTCGCATGCAGTATCCAGTGGAAGCGGGTAGACTCGATAACGTTATCAAGCCTAAAAATACTGAATTCCGGCCATGCCTTCCCGCCCAGCCCATCCTGTGGTCCCTGACGCTGCCGACGCGTCCCCGCAGGCGGAAACCCAGACCCTGCTCGCCACCTTTGCTGACTCGAGCGAGCAAGCGGGTGGCCCTGCCCTGATCGCCATGCGCGGCGCCGACAGGACCGACAACGAATTCCGGCTTGGCACGCGCGAGCTGGACTGGCATAGCCACGTGCGCGGCCAGTTGTTCTGCATCGACAACGGCCTGGTGCATGTCCGCACCCGCCACGGCTCCTGGCTGCTGCCCGCCCAGCGCGCGGGATGGATGCCGCCGGGCGAGACGCATCGTGTCACCATCAGTGGCGTGCTGGGCGGCTGGAACGTGTGGATTGCCCCCTCCGCGGCGCAGGACCTGCCGCGCCTGCCTTGCGTATTGGGAACCAGCGAACTGATGCGCGCGCTGATCGGCCGTGCTGCCTCCTGGCCCTCGCCTTTCGCGCCGGATCCTGCGCAGGAGCGCATTGCCGCGGTACTGCTCGACGAGATCCGGCAGGCGCCGCGCGAGCCGCTGCATCTGCCCTTGCCAACCGACCGGCGCGCGCTGCGCATCAGCAACGCCATCCTGGAGTGCCCGGATGACCATCGCAGCCTGGTGGAGTGGGCAGACTGGGCGGGCATGTCGCCGCGTACGCTTTCCCGCCTGTTCCTTGGCGAGACTGGTCTGAGCTTTGCCCATTGGCGCCAGCAGGCTCGCCTGACCCTGGCGCTGGAACGGCTCGCACGCGGGGAAGCCGTGGCCGCGGTGGCCGAGACCCTGGGCTACGCCACGCCGAGCAACTTCATCGCCATGTTCCGCCGTGCTTTTGGTGACTCGCCGGCCCGGTATTTCGCGAACCGCGGCCTGGGGGGCTAGCTGCCGGAAGCGGCCGGTTCCTCGCCCTCACTCCCGCCCCGCCGGCTCACTGGAAATCCGTAGATTCTGACCTTGAATTTATCTGACTTATCAAATAACATCCAACCAGCAAACAGGAGGCGCCCATGAAGCACTACACCAGAGAGAACTTTCGCCTCACGCAGAGCGTGGGGTTCTTCCTCAACAAGGCCCGCAACCTTGTGCTGATGGAAATGGACGCCGCCCTCAAGGAACTGGATATCACCGCCCAGCAGATGGGCATCCTGCTGTCACTATCCCGAGGCGTCGCCACCACCCCGTTCGAACTCAGCAAGCTGCTGGCGATCGATACCGGCCTGATGACCCGCATGCTCGACAAGCTGGAGCACAAGGGCCTGCTGACCCGCTCGCGTAGCGTGGACGACCGCCGCGTGGTCAACCTGGAACTGACCGCCAAGGGCCATGGCGTTGCCGAACAGATCCCGGAGATCGCCCCCGAGGTGCTGAATGCGCGCCTGAAGGATTTCACCAAGAGCGAGTTCGACGAGTTCATCCGCCTGCTTGGCAAATTCTCGGCCGCCTGAGCCCTCCTTTTTACTGATTTAAAAGCGCACGACAATTTCCTTGCGCCGGTGCCGGGCAAAATCATGCCGCGCTCCGATGCGCGTGCTGCTACCCTGGCCTTCGCCGGTTCCGCAGTGGTGTTCTTCATGCGCTCGGGCCACACCACTGTCGTGGACACCTGGACGCAGGTGCTGCCGACCGTGCCGAACTTCGTGCCGCCCGGATGCCGGCGGCATAGCGGCAAATTGCCACGCAGGGCCTGTGCGCCGCCCATTCGCGCTTTATGTTGCATTTAAAATGCTTGTTTTATAGAATCGTTCTCAGGCCGCTGCGCCGCAACGATATGAAACGCCGGTAACGCTCGTAAGGCCGGTCGGCAAGCGAATGCCGCATCCCGAATTCCACCCGACACATTGAGAGCCGAACCATGCTGCCCCTTGCGCAAAACCAGCCACCGGCAAGCCACGCCACGGCGCGCTATCACGGCCATCCCGTCCTTGCGCTCGCGTTCCGGCCGTTCTACCTGCTGGCGGCCGCCTTTGCCGTGGTGGCCATTGGCGTCTGGACCGCGATCTACCTGGGCTGGTGGCCCCATGCCGGGGCGCAGCCGGCCATGGGCGGCATGCTGTGGCACGCGCACGAGATGGTGTTCGGCTTTGCCGCCGCGATCGTGGTCGGCTTCCTGTTCACTGCCGGCAAGAACTGGACGGGACTGCAAACACCGCAGGGCGGCTTGCTGGGCTGCCTCGCTGCCGTCTGGCTTGCGGCGCGTGTGCTGATGTGGACCGGGCCGGCATCCGTTGCGGCCGTGCTGGACCTGGCCTTCCTGCTGCTTTGCGCGGCCAGCTTCCTGCGCGTGCTGGTTCGCGCCGGCAGTACGCGCAACTACGGGCTTGCCGCCGCGTTGTTCCTGCTGTGGGCGCTGAATGCGGTGTTCCATGTGGCGCTGGCCAACGGCGCCGTGCTGCTCGCGCTGCAGAGTGCCGATGCGGGAATCGGGCTGATCGTCATCTTCATTACCGTGATCGGCGGGCGCGTGATCCCGATGTTCACCGCCAACACAGTCCCAGGGGTCCGCATCTGGCGCTCGGCGGCTATCGAGCGCAGCGTTGTGGCGCTGACGCTGGCCGCGATGACCGCCTGCACGCTGGCGCCGCGCGGCATGGCCACCGCCGCGATCGCGCTGCTGGCCGCGCTGGCGCAAGCCGTGCGCCTGGGCGGCTGGAGCTCGCGGCGCACTGCGGGCAAGCCCCTGATCGCCATCCTGCACCTCGCCTATGGCTGCCTGCCGCTGGGCCTGCTCTTGCTGGCGGCGGCCGCACTTGGCTGGGCCGACCGCTCGACGGCCTTGCACGCGCTCACCGTGGGCGCGATCGGTTGCGCCATCCTGGGGATGATCACGCGCACCGCGCTGGGCCATACGGGCCGCACGCTGGAGGCCGGCCCGATGGAGAAAGCGGCTTATGCGTGCATCGGCACGGCTGCCCTCTTCCGCGTCCTGGGGCCGCTATTGCTGCCGCAATACAAGCCGTTCTGGATAGCCGGGGCAGCTGCGCTGTGGATGGCGGCGTTCTTGCTTTACCTGGTGAAATACACGCCCTACCTGACCAGGCCGCGCGCCGACGGGCGGGACGGCTGAGCGGCCAGGGGCCGGGCCAAGCCCCCCTCCAGCGCCCCTTCACCGATGGCATGAGCGGCTACTAAAATCACTGAACTTTTCTCCGTCTCAGGTAGCCAGCAAATGGACGTCCATTTGACTATTCACGGCCGGCAGGGCCTGGCCGGCCAGCTTTATCGCCAGTTGCGCGCGGGGATCGTCGACGGACGGCTGGCGCCGGGCGAGAGACTGCCGTCTACCCGCGACCTCGCCACGCAGCTCGGCATCTCGCGCAAGACCACGCTCGATGTGTTCGAGCGGTTGATTGCCGAGGGCTACCTGCGCTCGCGCGCCGGCGACGGCACCTTCGTGGCGCACGAGATGACCCGCCTGGCACCGGCGCCGGCACCGGTCTCCCCGAGTCCCGGCTCCGGCTCGATCTGGGAGACGTTGCCGGACGCCTTGCCGATGACGGCGCCCGGCGCGGCGGCGCCCGCGTTCGACTTCGTGGGCGGCGTCACCGACAAGGCCTTGTTTCCCTTCGATAAATGGCGCAGTTGCGTGAGCCACGCGCTGCGCGTGCAGGCCCGCGGACGCGGCACCTACCGGGATCCCGCCGGGGAGCAGGAGCTGCGCCTGGCGGTCTCGCGCTACCTGGCTTTCAGCCGCGCCGTGGTCAGCAACTGGCAGGACGTCATCGTGACGCAAGGCGCGCAGCAGGCGATCGACCTGATGGCACGGGTCGTGATCCGCCCAGGCGATGTGGTGGCGGTGGAGGATCCCGGCTATCCGCCCGCGCGCATCGCATTTTCCGCGCTCGGCGCGCAGGTGGCCCACGTCCCGGTCGATGCCGAGGGGCTGGTGGTGGACGCCCTGCCGGACAACGCACGCATTGTGTACGTCACGCCCTCGCACCAGTTCCCGCTGGGCATGGCCATGAGCATGGAGCGCCGCGTCGCGCTGCTGGAATGGGCGCAACGCCGCGGTGCGCTGCTGCTCGAAGACGACTACGACGGTGAATTCCGCTTCATGGGCCGGCCGATGGAGTCGCTCAAGAGCCTGGACAAGACCGGCGTGGTGGCGTACGTGGGCACCTTCTCCAAGACGATCTTTCCCGAACTGCGCATTGGCTACGTGATCCCCCCGGCACCGCTGGCCACAGCGGTATGCCGCGCCAAGCAGGTCGGCGACTGGCATAGCTGCACCATGACGCAGACCGCCCTCGCCAAGTTCATGCTCGACGGCTATTTCGGCAAGCATCTGCGGCGCATGCACAAGGAATATGCCGCGCGCCGGACCGCGCTGCTTGCGCACCTGGACGGCCCGCTAAGCCAGTGGTTCACGGCGCTCGCGCCGGCCGCCGGCATCCACCTGGTTGCCCGGCTGAAGACGGAGCAGGATGAGCAGGCGCTGATCGCACGTGCCGCCGCCGCATCCATCGGCCTGTACGGCATCTCCGGCATGTACGGAGGGCAACGGCCGACGCCCGGGATCCTGTTTGGCTACGGCGGCATCGGCGTGGCCGACATCCACGCCGGCATGGAAAAACTGGCCGGGGCGATGGGCGGCCATCACTGGTTACCTTAAATTACAAAAAAGTGGCTCTTTTTTATAACCAGTCGCAGTCCTAATCTTGTTCCTGTCGCGCAGCCAATCCGGCGGCGCAAACCAGGAGCAAACCATGGAACAACGTCTCGACTTCTACAAAGCCAGCCCCGCCACCATCAAGGCGCTGATCGGGCTGGAGGAACGCATCGGCAAGAGCGGACTGGAACAGCCGCTGGTGGAGCTGGTGCGCCTGCGGGCTTCGCAAATCAACGGCTGCGCCTATTGCATCGACTTGCACACCACCGACGCGCGCAAGGGCGGCGAAGACGACCGCCGCCTGGCCACCCTGTCGGTCTGGCGCGAAACGCCCTTCTTCTCCGCGCGCGAGCAGGCCGCGCTGGCCTGGACCGAGGCAGTCACGCTGGTCGCGCAGGACCACGTGCCCGACGCCGCCTGGGAAGCCGTCCGCCCGCACTTCAGCGACGCCGAGCTGGTCGACCTGACGCTGCTGATCTCCGCGATCAACAGCTGGAACCGCTTCGCCATCTCGTTCCGCAAGACGCCGGCCTGAGCCAGGGGAGACAATGACGATGACCCGAATGCAGATTGGGCGGACCATGTCCCGCCTGGCGATTGCGATAGTGATGCCGGCCGTGCTGGCGTTGCCGGGCGCGGGCAACGCCCATGCCCATGCGCTTGATGAGCAGCCCGGCAAGTCCGAGGAAAGCGTGCAGCCGCTGATGAAGCAGCCGATCCCTGAAGCCGCGGGCAAGAACGTCCTGCTGGCAACGGTGACATTCGCACCTGGCCAGGAGTCCGAGCCCCATGTCCACCCCGGATCGATCTTTGCCTATGTACTGGAAGGTACCGTGGTATCGCAACTCGGCGGCGAACCCGAAAGAACCTATGGCAAGGGACAGAGCTGGTACGAAGCGCCCGGCGCGCGGCACCTCGTCACCCGCAACGCCAGCAAGACCAGGCCGGCCAGACTGCTGGTGTTTGGCATCGCCGCCGAACGCGATCCAATCAAGCAGCCGCTGCCCCGATAAGCTGGCAGCCAGGACCCGCGGGCGTGGGCCTGCCGGCATGCCCGTTCCAGACCCCGCGCATGGCAGTGTCCCCGCTCCCGGCTCCCTTCACCTTCACCTAGACGGGAGACCGGCGAAACGCGATGCCAAAGCGGTTAAGACTATTGACCGCCGTGACCAGCAAGGTCAGGTCCACGATCTCCCGCTCCGAAAAATACGGCCGTGCCGCCTCCCACACGGCATCCGGCACATGCGTGCCGGCGATGTCCGTCACCGCCTCGGCCCACGCCAGCGCCGCCCGCTCGCGGTCGGTGTACAGCGGCGTCTCACGCCAGACTTCCAGCATATCGATCCGTGCCGCCATCTCGCCGTCCTTGCGCGCCCGCGCCGAATGCAGGTGGATGCAATATGGACAGCCGTTGACCTGCGACACACGCAGGCGCACCAGATCCGCCAGCGAATGCTCAAGCCGGTAGCGCTCGTTGCGCCTGTCCAGGCGAATCAATAGTTCGGTACTGAGCCCGTTGGCCCGGTGGCTGTCGAGCCGCAATGTCATCCCGATCTCCCCTGCCGGCCCTGCCGGACGGCTGGCCGCATACGGCAGACTAGAGCCGCCGGCGGGCGCAGACAATAGCCATTACGGCGCCATTTCGGGTAACCAGTGCAGGCCTCCGCTTCGGGGTCCCGGCTACTTACTGCTCACCTGCATCGCCGGGCGCTGCCCGGGCAGGCCTGGCCTTGCGCGTCACGCTTTTCACGGGAATCCCCACCATGGTGGCCGCCCCGTCCTGTCCAAGCGCGCGGCTCAGCGCCGCGGGCTTCTCCACCAGATCCTGCAGGCTGTAGGCATCCAGCACCTCGAAATATGCCCGCAGCGCGGCGGCAAGCACGCCCCGCAAGCCGCACACGCGCGTGATCACGCAATGGTTGTCATCCCCCTGGAAGCACTCCACCAGGTGGAAATCCGACTCCATGGTGCGGATCACCTCGCCCACATTGATCTGCGCCGCCGGCCGGCCCAGCTCGATGCCGCCGGCGCGCCCGCGCACCGTGTGCAGGAAGCCGGCCTGGCCAAGCTTTTGCACAATCTTGATCAGGTGGTTCTTGGGAATGCCGAACGCATCCGCGATGCGCTGGATGGTCACAAGCTCGCCTGGGTGGACCGCGACATAGATCAGGGTCCGCAGACTGTAGTCGGTGTAGTCAGTCAGTCTCATGGCTTGGGTCCGGCTTGCGGCGGTGATGGTATGCGTGGCAGCCAGGATGGCTCTGCGGCAGGCGCAGCGCTGCATTGCGCAACGCCGCCGCAGTCTAACATGGCCCCCGGATGCATCTTTCCGCACTGCCACAAACTTTATATTGCATTGCAAATGCATGTTTAATAAAATCATTCCCAAGGCGTCGCAACCGCATCGCACGCCGCCACCGCGGAATGCCGCGGAATTTTTTCGCTTTTTTGTTGCATCTATCGTACATCTTTGGAGGTTGTCGTGCTGTCTGAAAAATCGAGACCACTGATCGACGCAAGCGTCCCCGTCCTGCGGGAACATGGCCTGGCCATCACCCAGACCTTCTACCGCAACATGTTTGCCGATCGGCCCGAGTTGACCAACCTGTTCAACATGGGCAACCAAGCCAATGGTTCGCAGCAGCAATCGCTCGCCTCCGCAGTCTTTGCCTACGCCGCCAACTACGGTGACAACAGCGCCCTGGCCCCGGTTGTCAACCGCATCGTCCACAAGCACGCCTCGGTCGGCATCAAGCCCAGCCACTACGCCATCGTTGGCCGCCATCTGCTCGGCGCCATCGGCGAAGTGCTCGGCGACGCGGCCACCCCTGAACTGGTAGCCGCGTGGGACGAAGCCTACTGGTTGCTGGCCGCCGAACTGATCGCCGCGGAAGCCCGCCTCTACGAGCGCGCGCAGACCGGCCCGGACCACCGCCAGCCCGTGCGGATCGTTGCCCGCGAAGAACAAAGCGCCGACATCACCGCCTTCACGCTCGAAGCCGTCGGCGGCACCACGCTGGCTGATTTCCTGCCGGGCCAGTACATCTCGGTCGTGGTCGAACTGGCACCCGGGGCCTTCCAGCAACGTCAGTACAGCCTGTCGGACGCGCCCAACGGAAAGACCTGGCGCATCTCGGTAAAGCGCGACAGCGGCAACGGCGACTCACTGCCCGCCGGCGCAGTGTCCAACTGGCTGCATGACAACGCCCGTCCGGGCGACGTGCTGATGGTCAGCCAGCCCTTCGGCGACTTCGCCCCGAGCATTGAACCGGCCACGCCCATCGTGCTGCTCTCCGCCGGCGTCGGTGTCACGCCCATGATCTCCGCGCTGAATGCGGTGGCGCAACGCAATCCTTCGCGCAAGGTGGTGTTCGGCCATGCGGCGCGCAAGGTCTCGCATGTGGCCCACCTGAAGGATGTCACGCACGCGGCGCGGAAACTGCCGAAGCTGCGGACGCACTTCTTCCTGGAGTCGGCGGAGCCCGCCGAATTCCTCGCGCAACCCGCCCTGCCCGGCCGCATGGATATCGACGTGATCCTGGCGGACGATGATCTTGCGGATGCCGACTTTTACCTGTGCGGGCCGCTACCGTTCATGCAGGCGCAGCGGGCAGCGTTGCACGCGCGGGGAGTGAAGGCTGAGCGGGTGCACCGGGAAGTGTTCGGGCCGGATTTGCTGGATGGCCTGGTGTAGTGGGTGTAGTGGCCGGCTGGCACTGACAATGGCCGGGCCCCATCGGCGGATGAGACCAAAGCGTCCGCCCTGAAAAACCAGGATCGCGGGTCCGGCCTGGCTTCTGCCGGCATTCAAGCTGGCAGCAAACGCCGGCCGCCAGACGCACCCTGGTTCATGCGGCGTACCGCAGGTGATGTACTGCCTGTCTTTCGCAGACGCCGATGTGCCACATGGATCATGCGGTACTCCGGGATCACACCAGGCGTCATTCCCTGCCTGCCACGTGATCCCGCGGCAACGCGTATGTGCTGCATACCACCAAGCCCGGGCCACGGGCATTCCCTCCATGCCGGCACCTGAGTAAGATCAGGGGAATGCGCCGCCCGCCGCATGGCTGGCGCGCACACTGCATTGCCCTCACCCGCGCGATCTCCCGCCGCGGGCGACGGCATGGGAAAGAGCGAGTCCATGGCTTCAGGCAGCGCCTACCGGCAACTCTGGCACCTCACTTCCGAGGGTTGGGGCTACTGCGCGCTCGGCACCTTCAGCCACGATGGCCTGCCACCGGAATGGCGGTCCGTGCTGCCGATGCTGCCGCTGCGCGACCGCTATTCGGCCGTCAAGGCGGCACGCATGGTGCTGGTCACCATGCAGCTCCGGGGCGCGGCACCGGCTCGCGCAAAGCTATCGGATCCGCAGCGGCCGTTGTATTACGTGTATCAGGCCTGGAGTACGCAGATGATGGCGTGACCGGAATCTGCTCCTTTTGCCCCCCTCCCGTCTTCGCCATGCACGTCCGTCAGGAAAAGAAAAAGCCCGCACGAGGCGAGCTTTCTCTTTTCTACCAGCGAGCCAGCGGCAAGCCGCTCAACCCACCCACTTCCGCGCGTTGCGGAACATGCGCATCCACGGGCTGCCGCCATCCGCCACCTGCTTCCAGGCATCCGGCGCCCAGCTCATGGTGGCGGTGCGGAACACGCGCTCCGGGTGCGGCATCAGCACGGTGAAGCGGCCATCCACCGTCGTCACCGAGGTAATGCCGTCGGGCGAGCCGTTCGGGTTCAGCGGATAGGTCTGGGTGGGTGCGCCGAGGTTGTCCACGAAACGCAGCGCCACCTGGGCCTGGCTCTTGTCGCCTTGCTGCGAGAAGTCGGCAAAGCCTTCGCCGTGCGCCACCACGATGGGGATGCGGCTGCCTTCCATGCCGGCGAAGAAGATCGACGGCGAGGACTGCACTTCCACGGTGACGTAGCGCGCTTCGTACTGTTCCGACTGGTTGCGCGTGAACTTGGGCCAGGCGCCCGCGCCCGGGATGATCGGGGCGAGGTTGCTCATCATCTGGCAGCCATTGCACACGCCCAGCGCGAACGTATCCTGGCGGTTGAAGAAGGCGGCGAACTGCTCGGCCATCTGCGCGTTGAACAGGATCGTCTTGGCCCAGCCTTCGCCGGCGCCCAGCACGTCGCCGTAGCTGAAGCCGCCGCAGGCCACGAAGCCGGAGAACTCGGCCAGGTTGGCGCGGCCCGCGATCAGGTCGCTCATATGGACGTCGTGCGTGTCGAAGCCCGCGCGGTCCATGCTGTAGGCCATCTCGATCTGCGAGTTGACGCCCTGCTCGCGCAGGATCGCCACGCGCGGACGCGCACCGGTTGCCACGAACGGCGCAGCGATGTCTTGCGCCGGATCGAAGGTCAGCACCGGCGAGATGCCGGGGTCCGCCGCGTCGAGCAGGCGGTCGTATTCGCTGTCGGCGCAGGCGGGGTTGTCACGCAGGCGCGCGATACGCCAGCTGACTTCGCTCCAGGTGCGCTGCAGTTCGCTGCGCGCGGCGCCGAACACCTTCTTGGCGTCGCGGTAGATCTCGATCTGGTCGGTGGTGTTGGGCTTGCCCACTACGTGGCTGCATGCCGACAGGCCAACCTCGCGCAGCACGGCGAACACGGCATCGCGCTCTTCCTGGCGTACCTGGATCACCGCGCCGAGTTCCTCCGAGAACAGCGCGCGCAGGGTCTGGTCGTCGCGGCGGCCGGAGATCTGCTGGGCCCAGTTCTTGGCATCGCCGAAGTCCTGCTCCTGGACCGGGTCCAGCGCCAGCATGTCGACGTTGAGCGACAGGCCGCAATGGCCGGCAAAGGCCATTTCCGCCAGGGCAGCCATGAAGCCGCCGTCGGAGCGGTCGTGGTAGGCCAGCAGCTTGCCCTCGCGGTTCAGGCGCTGGATCACGTTGAAGAAGTTCTTCAGGTCTTCGGCGTTGTCCACGTCCGGCGCGGTGTCGCCAACCTGCTGCGTCACCTGCGCCAGGATGCTGCCGCCCAGGCGGTTCTTGCCGCGGCCGAGGTCGATGGCGATCAGCACGCTGTCGCCTGCATCGGTGCGCAGCTGGGGGGTCAGGGTCCGGTCGGTGTCATCCACGGCGGCAAACGCCGAGATGATCAGCGAGACCGGCGCGACCACTTCCTTGTCGGCGCCGTTGTCCTGCCACTTGGTGCGCATGGACAGCGAATCCTTGCCCACCGGGATGCTGATGCCCAGCGCCGGGCACAGCTCCATGCCGACGGCGTGCACGGTGTCATACAGCTTGGCGTCCTCGCCTTCCACGCCGCAAGCCGCCATCCAGTTGGCCGACAGCTTGACCTTGCCCAGGTCCTTGACCGGCGCGGCAGCCAGGTTGGTCAGCGCCTCGCCGATGGCCATGCGGCCGGAGGCCGGTGCGTTGATCACGGCCAGCGGCGTGCGCTCGCCCATGGTCATGGCTTCGCCGGTGCGGCCCTTGTAATCGAGCGTGGTCACGGCCACGTCGGCCACCGGCACCTGCCAGGGGCCGACCATCTGGTCGCGCGCGTTCATGCCGCCCACGGTACGGTCGCCGATGGTGATCAGGAAGGACTTGCTGGCCACGGTGGGGTGGCGCAGCACGTCGCGCACGGCCGTGTCCAGCGCGATGCCGGTCACGTCAACCGGCGGCAGGCTTTGCTCCACATGCCTGACGTCGCGGTGCATGCGCGGCGGCTTGCCCAACAGCACGTCCATCGGCATGTTCACGGCATGGTGTTCCTTGAGCGCGGCGTCGACATGGGCGTCGACCAGCTGCAGCTGCTTCTCCTCGGTGGCGATGCCCACCACCGCGAACGGCGAGCGCTCGCGCTGGCACATGGCCTGGAACAGCGGGAAGGATTCCGGTGCCACCGCCATCACATAGCGTTCCTGCGACTCGTTGCACCAGATCTCGGCCGGGCTCATGCCGGACTCTTCCAGATGCACCTGGCGCAGGTCGAAACGCGCGCCGCGGCCGGCGCCGTCCACCAGCTCGGGGAAGGCATTGGAAATGCCGCCCGCGCCCACGTCATGGATCGACAGGATGGGATTGTCGTCGCCGAGCTGCCAGCAGGCGTTGATCACTTCCTGCGCGCGCCGCTCCATCTCGGGGTTGCCGCGCTGGACCGAATCGAAGTCCAGGTCGGCGGTGTTGGTGCCGGTCGCCATCGAACTGGCAGCGCTGCCGCCCATGCCGATGCGCATGCCCGGGCCGCCCAGCTGGATCAGCAGCGAGCCGGCGGGCAATTCCTTCTTGTGCGTGTGGCCGGCGTCGATATTACCGATGCCGCCGGCGATCATGATCGGCTTGTGATAGCCGCGCACGGTGCCGCCGACGTTTTGCTCGTAGACGCGGAAGTAGCCACCCAGGATGGCGCGGCCGAACTCGTTGTTGAACGCGGCGCCGCCGAGCGGGCCGTCGGTCATGATCTGCAGCGGCGAGGCGATGCGATCCGGCTTGCCGGTCACGCCGGGCTTGTCGGCGGGGTTGCGGTGCGCCACCGGCTGGGCCGCGTCGCGCGCGTTTTCCCAGCCTTCGACGGCATCGGGCAGCATCAGGTTGGAAACCGTGAAACCGGTCAGGCCCGCCTTGGGCTTGCCGCCACGTCCGGTGGCGCCCTCGTCGCGGATCTCGCCGCCGGCGCCGGTGGAGGCACCGGGGAACGGCGAGATGGCGGTCGGGTGGTTGTGCGTCTCCACCTTCATCAGCGTGTGGGTCAGCGCCTCATGGCGGCCGTACTTGTGCCCGGTGCCGCGCGGGAACCAGCGCTCGGCCACGTCGCCTTCCATCACCGCGGAGTTGTCCGAGTACGCCACGATCGACCCTTGCGGGTTGAGCTGGTGGGTATTGCGGATCATGGCGAACAGGGATTTGTCCTGCTGCACGCCGTCGATGGTCCAGGTGGCGTTGAAGATCTTGTGGCGGCAGTGCTCGCTGTTGGCCTGCGCGAACATCATCAGCTCGACGTCGGTCGGGTTGCGCTCCAGCCTGGCGTAGGCGTCCACCAGGTAATCGATCTCGTCTTCCGACAGCGCCAGGCCCATCTCGGTATTGGCCTGCGCCAGCGCGGCGCGGCCACCGGAGATATCGATGAAGCGCAGCGGCTTGGCGGGCAGTTCCTGGAACAGGCCGGCGGCGTCCTCACGCGAGGCCACCACGGATTCGGTCATGCGATCGAACAGGTGGGCGGCCACGGCGGCACGGGTGCCGGCGTCCAGCGACTTGCGCCCGCGCAGCAGGCCCTTCTTGCACACCACGGTGATTTCGATGCCACGCTCGATGCGGTGGACGTGCTCGAAGCCGCAGTTATGCGCAATATCGGTGGCCTTGCTGGCCCACGGCGAAATCGTGCCGAAACGCGGGATCACCACGAAACGATCGCCTTCGGCCTGTGCCTCGAAAGGCGCACCGTAGGTCAGCAGCGCACCGATGCGGGCGCTGTCGTCCTGGGACAGCGGCACGTCGGTGTCGACGAAGTGCAGGAACTGGCCGTGCACCGACTCGATGTCGGAGTCGATCTGCTTGAGGGCGGTGAGCAGGCGTTGCTGGCGGAAGGCGGAAAGCGCCAATGCACCGGGGAAGCACGAGAAATGCGCCATGGTCTGAGCGGTCGGGAGGGCAGGAGGTAGGGGCTGCTACCGGCCGGCGCCGCTGGTTGGGGCGCCGTGCTGGCGGGAAACCGGCATTATACCTTGTCGAAGGGGGTTTCCCGCGATGCAGCACGGGCGGCTTGACGGACAAAGGCACAGGCGCCGCGGACGAGCCTCGCAGCCATCACGCGGAAGGCGCCCCGCCCGGCACAGCATGCCGCAAGCGGCACTTCAGTCCGTCTACCTCAGCCGGCGCCCCTGCGCCGGCTCTGCTTTATGGGCGTGGCCGGCTCAGCGGTCGGGCCACGGCGCCGCATCCACCACCGGGAAGCTGCCGCTGAACTGATCCAGCAGGCCCATGAAGCGCGGCAGCAGCGATACGGCGCCGCTCAGCGAGAGGCGGCCTTCGGCCATGGCCTCGGCAACGGTCCAGCGCCGCGTCAGCAGCCCGTCGAGCGTGTCGCGGGTGGTTTCGATGACCACGTCCGCCGAGGACGCCGCCTCCACCTGCAGGCTGCTCAGCGCGCAGTTGGACAAGGTGCTCACCCACTGCTCGCCGCTGTCGGTGAAATGCCAGCCGATCTGGCACGCCAAGCCTTCGGCACGCTGGCCATGGATGCGCACCGCCAGCGCGTCGAACAACAGCTCGTTGCTCATGGCGTGCATCAGGGCGTTGGCCGGCGGCCCCTGCGGATTGGCCTGGGGCGGGCCTTCGCGGTACTCGCGCGCGGCCAGCAGGTAGGCATTGCGCCACGTCGCCGACTCGGCCTGGAAGCCCATCTGCTCCAGCGCCCGGGCCGCCAGCTCACGTGCTGGAGCATGGTCGGGATGCGCGTACACCGCGTGCTTGAGCACCTCCGCCACCCAGCGGAACTCGCCGCGCTCGTAGTCGGCGCGTGCCCTGGTCATCACCGCTTCGATGCCGCCCATGTATTCCAGGTGCTTGCGCGCCGCGGCCACCGGCGGCAGCGCGTGCAGGTTGGCCGGATGCGCGTCATACCAGCTCAGGTAATGCTGCACGATCGCCTTGACGTTGTGCGACACGGTGCCGTAGTAGCCGCGCGTGTGCCAGCGCCTTGCCAGCGATTCCGGCAGCTGCAGCCCCTCGGCGATCTCACTGGCCTTCAGGCCGTGGCTCATCAGCCGCACGGTCTGGTCGTGGAGCACGCGGTACAGGTCGCGCTGCTCGGAGAGGAATTGCCGGGCGCGCCCGGCTCCCCAGGTCGGCCAGTGGTGCTGGGCCAGCACCACGTCGGTACGCGGGCCGTAGCGGTGCAGCGCGCGGTGCAGGTATTTGGACCAGGCCAGCGCGTCGCGTACCTTGGCCCCGCGCAGCGGGCAAAGGTTGTGCAGGTTGTGGGTGGCGTTCTCGGCCAGGTTGAGCGCGCCTTCGGACGGGATGAAAAGATGCATCTCGGAGGGCGCCTCGGTCTCGGGCGTCAACTGGAACTCGATCTCCAGCCCGTCGATCACGTGGACTTCGTGTTCCGCCTCGATCGACAGCGTCGGCGCGATCAGCGTGGAGCGTCCCAACGGCAAGGTCTTGCCCAGCCCCGCATCCACCTGCGCCGCCGGCCCCTTGGCCAGCGTATGGCCAAACTGGAACTGCGCGCGGCGCGCCATTGCCACGCCGCCGATCACGTTCTCGGCAATGGCGTGGTGCATGAAGCCGGATGGCGCAATCACCTGGACGCGTCCGGCGCGCACGTCGGCCTCGTCTACCAGCCCCGCCACCCCGCCGAAGTGGTCGGCATGGCTGTGGCTGTAGATCACGGTGTGCAGCGTGCGGTTGCCGCGATGCTGCCGGTACAGCGCAAGCGCGGCGGCGGCGGTCTCCGGGCAGGTCAGCGCGTCCAGCGCGATCACGCCGGTGTCGCCTTCGATAAAGGTGATGTTGGCGATATCGAATCCCCGCACCTGGAAGATACGCGGCGTGACCTGGAACAGCCCGTGGATACGGTTCAGCCGCGCCTGCCGCCACAGGCTCGGGTTGACGGTATCCGGCGCCTCGGCGGCGTCTAGAAAGCCGTAGGCCTCCAGGTTCCACACGCCGTGGCCGTTGGCGCGCGCCACCTTGGCATTGGGGATGGTGCCGACAAAGCCGCGCTGCGCGTCTTCCCAGTCCTGCTCGTCGTGCTCGGGCAGTTCGCGCGCCAGCAGGCGATGAAAGTCTGCCGTGGCCGCGTGGGCACAGCTCTGGTTGTCCGCCATGGGGTCTCCCTTTGGTGACTGCGGATTACTGCCGGCGCGGCACCAGCGCGCCGGCCAACATCTCTATCAGCCGGCCCGTCATTGCCCCTCCGCCTTCACGTTGAGATTGGCCGACAGCGCCGCCAGCAACTCCACCTGCAGCGCGGGCGCGCGGCTCCGTCTCGGTGGGCATGGCGCGGAAACCTGAACATGAATTCGGGTTTCATTCTTGGTTGCGCCTTGCGTTCACGTTATCCGGAAATACCCTCGCCGGGCGCCGACGCCTCAGGCGCGCGGCTGCCCGGCTGCCCGATGGATGGCCGCCCTGATCCGCGGATAGGTGCCGCAGCGGCAGACAATGCCGGACATGAACGCATCGATGTCGGCATCGCTGGGCTTCGGGATTTTTTTCAGCAGTGCGCTGGCGGCCATGAGCTGTGCGCTCTGGCAGTACCCGCACTGCACCACGTCGAGATCGATCCAGGCAGCCTTCAGGGCTTGCGCCTGCGCGCCGCGCAAGCCTTCGATGGTCACGATCCTGGTCTTTTCCAGCGACGAGACCTTGCGCTGGCAGGCGAAGCCCCGGTCGTCGTTCATCTGCACCGTGCAGGCGCCGCAAATACCCACGCCGCAGCCATACTTGGTGCCGGTCAACCCCAGTTCGCAGCGCAGCACCCACAGCAGCGGCGTGTCCGGATCGGACCGCACGGCCACCGCCTTGCCGTTGATGTTCAGGGATAGCATGGTTCTCTCCCGCAGATCATGCAAACTTCAAGGGCAATGCGCGCAGGCGCTGCCCGGTCAGCGCAAACAGGGCATTCGCCACCGCCGGCGCAATCGGCGGCGTGCCCGTTTCGCCCACGCCCCGCGGATGTTCCTGGCTTGGCATGATGTCGGTTTCGATCGCCGGGCAGTCGTTGATGTGGATGACAGGAAATTCCTTGAAATTCCGCTGGTGCACCTGGCCGTGGTCGATCGTGATTTCTTCGTACAGCGCGGCCGACAGGCCAAAAATGATCGCACTTTCCAGTTGCTGCCGGATCAGGTTCGGGTTCACCGGCGTACCGCAATCGATCACGCAGACCACCCGGTGCACACGCACCCGCTTGTCCGGCGCCAGCGATACCTCCGCCACCTGCGCGACGATGCTGCCGTAGGCCTCGTGCAGCGCCACCCCGCGCGCGCGCGCGGCGCCGTCGGTAGCCTGCCCTGCCGCCCGCCCCCAGCTGGCCAGTTCCGCCGCGCGCTGCAACACGGCCAGGTGGCGCGGGTGCTTTGCCAGCAGGCCGGCGCGGAACGCCACGGGATCCTTGCCAGCCGCCGCCGCCAGCTCATCGATGAAGCTCTCGGTAAAAAAGGCCTGGTGCGAATGGCCGACCGAGCGCCAGAAGCCCACCGGCACCGGCAGGTCGACAATCACATGGCCGACCCTCGCGTTCGGCCATTCGTAGGGCCGGTCGAATGCCCCTTCCGTCGTGGTCTTGTCGATGCCGAGGCGAGGCAGGCCAAGCAGACGCGACAGCGCGCCCGGCACGATCGCCTGGCTGGCCGACGTGTTGTGCCAGGCTACGAGGTTGCCGGCGCCATCGAGCCCGGCCTTGAAGCGCGAGACGCAAGCCGGCCGATAGAAGTCGTGCGTGGTGTCCTGAATGCGCGTCCAGATCGTCTGGACCGGCCTGCCGCCCCCCTCGCGCGCGATGGCCGCCGCCTGGGAGATGAAATCCACCTCCAGCCGCCGCCCGAACGCGCCGCCGACCAGTTGCGGCTGCACGTCGACCCGTTCCGCATCGAGCGCGAGCACCCTGGCGACCGCTTTGCGCGCCAGGCCAGGCAACTGCGTCGAGACCCAGACCCTGGCCGCGCCGTCGCGAACCTGCACCGTGCAGTTGATGGGCTCCACCGCGCCATGCGCAAGGTAGGGCACGCTGTACTCCGCATCGAGGGTTTTCGCGGCGGATTTCAACGCGGCATCGACGTCGCCGTGCCGGTAGTAGGCGTGGCCGTCGGATTCATCCAGCGCCTGCGCCAGACGGCGGCTCACGTCATCGCTGGACAGCGCGGCGGCGGGACCGTGGTTCCACACGATCTTGACCGCATCCAGCGCGGTCATGGCCCGGTACGCATTGTCGGCGATCACCGCCACGCCGCCGGTGCCGCCGTTGTAGCCATCGACCGCGAACACCTTGACGATGCCCGGCAACGCGGCCGCGGCCGAGCCGTCGAAGCTCGCCACCGTACCACCCAGCGTCGGGCACATCGTCACGCTGGCGTACAGCAGTCCCTCGGGCAACACGTCAATGCCAAAGCGCGCGGTGCCATCGATCTTGGCGGCGGCCTCGATGCGCCGCATGTTCTTGCCGATCAGCCTGAATTCGGATGGCGCCTTCAGCGCCACCTTCGCCGGCATCGGCTGTTTGGCGGCCTGCGCCGCCAGCTCGCCGAAGGTGGCCGTTTTGCCGGAGGCGTGCAGCACTTTGCCGTCCTGCGCGCGGCACTCGCCCACAGGCACGTTCCACCGCGCGGCGGCGGCGCCGATCAGCATCGCGCGGGCGGATGCGCCGGCCTCGCGCATCGGCTCCCACAGGTCGTTGACGCTCGACGAGCCGCCTGTCACCATCTCGCCGATCTCGCGCATGAGCTTGCGGGTGAACCAGACCGCCCCTTGCCTGACCACGCCATCGTCGTCCGCCCGGAACGGGAGATCGTCGACAACGACTTCCAGGTTGTTGTAGATCTTGTCCACGGGCGCATGCTCGACCTTCACCTGCGCCCAGTCCGCGTCCAGTTCGTCGGCCAGTACCATGGCCAGGCCGGTGTGCACGCCCTGCCCCATCTCCGTGCGGCACATCATGATGGTGACGCTGTTGTCCGCGGCGATCTTGACCCAGCCGTTGAGCCCGGCCTGCGTGCCGAGGGCCGGCAAAGGGGCCGATGTCGTCAGGCGCTGGCGCGGCGGCAGCAACGACCAGCCCACCAGCAGCGCACCGGCGGCGCCGACTCCGCCAAACAGGAAGGTCCTGCGCTTCATGATGGTCAGAACACAAGGGAAAAGTCGATCAGGCGATGCTTGTCCCAGTACACCACGCCGAGATAGGCATCCGGCGCGATGCAGCGGATCTCGTCCCGTATCCAGTGCGCCACGACCGAAGTCTCGGCATAGTCCAGGACAATGCACTCCTTCTGGTCGAGCCAGCTTTCGCCCTTGTACACCTTCGCCAGGATGGCTTCGAGCCCAAAGGGCGATATCTTGTTCTTGAGCACCCCGCGCTTCGCGTCGAAGACTTTGCCCTGCCAGGCGAAAAGATTGATCATCTTTGCGATGCTCTCGCTGAACACCGTGCCGGGCGAGATGATCGCGGTGCCCGTGGCTTCGCCATCCGGAATCTCGCCGGCCGGGCTGTTGCGGAACAATTCGTCGAGCTGTTCCTGGCTCATCGCCAGCAGCTTGCTCACGTCGTAGGCCATCTTCCACCTCCCTTGTCGATCGGCTGCCTATGCGCCCGTTGTCGTCTCGTTCAAGATGACATCGGCCGCCTTCTCGGCAACCATGCAGATTGCGCTAGCCGGGAAAAAGCCAGGAATCCTCGGAAAAACGGAGGCGTCGACGACACGCAGCCGGCGCGTTCCGTGCACGGAAAAACCGCTGTCGAGCACACCGCCCGCCTCACGCGGGCCGATGGCGCAGGTACACGATGCGTGGTGCCCCCACGCGTTGTCGCGCACATAGCCAGCCAGCTCCGCATCATCGCGCAGGTGGGCGCCGGGAAGCTGCTCCTGCGCGATCACGCCGCGCTCGGCCAGCGGTACGGCCAGCTTGCGCACATAGCGGATGGCTTCGATCACCGCGCGCATATCCTCGTCCGAGGCGGCATCGCCCTCCTCGAAATAGTGGAAGTTGATCAGGGGCGTATCGAGCGGATTCGCGGAGCGCAGCATGACAGTGCCCGCGCGATTCTGCGTGTGCGCCTTGAGTATGGCCCAGGTGAGGATATCGTCGCTCTGGGCGAACACCTTGGAATAACCCGGAAAGTAGCCGGCAAAGTGCTCAACCAGCGCCATGCAGAAGATATCCGGCACGGGAAGGCCTTTGCGCGAACGCCTCGCCACCGCGATCGCGACGCCGTTGGAAGTGTAGACACCGTGGCGCAGGTCGCGCCAGCTGCAATAGGCCGGGTCGTCCCTCTCGAAGCGCGCGCCGTTCAGGATCTGCCAGGGCCGCGCCATCCGGCTCACGACGCCCACCTCATAGCGATCCTGGAGGTTGCGGCCGACCCCCGGCAGATCCACCCGCACGGGTATGCCATGCTCGCGGAGGTGCCCGGCGGGACCAATCCCCGAGAGCATCAGCAATTGCGGCGTATTGAACGCGCCGCCCGCCAGGATCACCTCGCGGCGCGCGCGCACTTCCTGCCGCACGCCGGGCGCCGGATTTGGCGAGACGTGCGCCTGGTAGAGATGCCGCCCCTTGAGATATTCGACCCCGACAGCAGTGCCGTTCGCGTCGATCAGCACCCTGGTCGCCAGTGCGTCCAGTTCGATATGCAGCCGCGAGGGAAAGCGGCCGGCGACTTCCAGCACCCGTTCGCGCGTGCCGGTGCGGGCATGGCCGCTGGTCGTCATCGGCGTATAGCACACGCCATCGAAACATCGTCTTCCCCAGATCCTGGAGTTCGGGTCGCCCTGCCACCGGAAGAAGCGCAGCAAGGCATGGAGCCGCCCCGGCACGCTGCGCGCCGCCATCTCCATCGAGCTGAAAATCAGGCGCGTCAGCGCGTCGTCGGTGAGCGCCTGCAGGGGAAACGCGCGCTCCGTGCTGAGCCAGCCGTCCCAGCCGTGGGCAGTGGGATCGAAACCCAGCCGGCGGGCAAGCGCCCACAGCGGGCGATGGCGGCATTGCTCCAGCCGCTTGGCATAGCGGCGCATGCGGCTGGCCTTCCACGAGCGGTCGCCGGTCAGCGCGGCAATGCCGTCCCAGTCGGAATCGTGGGGGTAGAGAAAGATCATCGCGTTGTGGGCGGTGCAGCCGCCCAGGGTCGCGGCCCGGGGATAGAGCACGCCTTCGCTGCCGCACTTGGGGTCGCGCCGTTGCTGTGCATCGTCCGCGTAATGACGCACGAAGAAGTTCCAGCTCATCGCGGGATTCTCGGAGGCGCAGGCGTGAAACGCCGGCACTTCGTAATCCTCCGGCAGGCACGCCGCCGCTTGTTCGCGCGCATCGCAACCCGCCTCGATCAGGAACACGCGCATACCCGCTTCAGCGAGCCGCGCGGCGAGCGTGCCGCCGCCCGCGCCGGAGCCAACGATCACATAATCCCAAGCTTCCTCGCCTTGAACAGACATATCCCCGCCGCGCAGTCTTCATCAGAAGGTCTTGAGAAAGGCAATCAAGGCCCGCTTGTCCTCGTCGCTCAGTACCGGCTCCTGCCCGAACGATTGCTCATCGGCGCTCAGGCCGGCCTGGTTGTTGAACTCCGCCGTGCCGAAGTAATGGCCGCGATTCACCACGAAATCCGGGCATTTGCTCAGGCTCAGCATGGGCTTGACGAGGTTGGCGTAGGTCTTGCGCAGATCGTCGTCGGTGGCGCCCTCCGGTACCGAAGCCAGGTCGGACTTCAGCTTGAGCGCAAGGCTCACCACCTTGGCCGCATGGTCGGCCTTTGCACCGGCTTCGCTGCTCTCCGCCAGCGGCTGGATATTGGCGATCAGGTTGACCGGCATCTGCCCGGGCGCGGGACCGATGGTCACATCGCCTCCGGCCCCTACCAGCCACGGCGCGAAGCGGTGCATGAAGCCTTGCAGCGGCTTGAGCGCATCCGGCACGAAGCCCGCCGGGACCGTGATCTGGCTGCGCTCCGTGGTGCGGTCGATCACGCCGGGCACCTTGGTACCCAGGACCTCGTCGCGCGCGCGTTTTTCCGGCCAGAGCAATTGCTCGATGGAAGCATCGAATACCTTCACCCGGCTCGCCACCGAAGGATCCTCGCTAAACGGCCCGAGCGCATTGTTGAGGAAGAGCGGCGCAGTCGACCACACGCTGATCAGCGAAGGCACACGCGTGTAGCCACGCCCGCCGGCTGGCATGCGGTACTGCCACCGCTCCCCGGTGAACGGGTCATTGAGCGTGATGGTGCCAACCGATGGCAGCGTCTTGTAGGACTCCGACGAAAAGTTGTCCCAGATATTTCCCCGCAGCGCATTGGTCGCCAGCGGACTGCATGCATTCGTGCGCAGCAGCGTGACGGGAACGCGCGCATCGGACGAAAGATAGTTGCCCTCCAGGAAGTCCGGCGCATTGACGACCTTGCGCATCTGCGCCTTGAATTCGTCCGTTTGCGTCCATTTCCAGTACCGCATGAAGCACGCGAGGTAGTTCGGCCCCGCGCAGTTCCGCAGGTTCAGGCTGGCCGGCGGCGGCGGCGCCTTGCTGGAATGACAGCGTGCGCAGGTATCGGCAAACACGTTCTTGCCCTTTTCAAGCAGCGCGGCGCCGGCCGGCGACGACACGTCCGCCAGGAATGACGCACCGCCCGGCGCATCGCTCAGGTGGTCCGGCGGGGTCGATTTCAGCAGGAACAGCGCCGTATTGAAGGTGCCGGCTTCCGTCGCCTTCCAATAGCTCGAGTTCTTCTGCGCCACGGCAAGTTCAATGGGCGTGATGGACTTGCCGCCGAGGATCGGGTTGAAGTGCAGCAGCCACTCCTCGCTGAACAGCCCGATATTCAGGTACACCCGGTTCAGGGCGCCCAGCACGCCGACCGAATCGGCCCCATCCTTGAGGACGTGCGGCGTCCATACCGTATCGGGCGGCGCGTAGAACTGCGTCAGCGCGCCGCTCTTCACGAAGTCGTTGATCTGCCGGTTGTTCAGCTCGCCGCCGGCCAGCTTCTCCTGCCCGATCCGCTTCGCCACGCCCATGCGCGCCATCAGGTCGTAGAGCGCGTTCATGGTCCTGGGGTTGTTGATGTTGTCCGTGGAGACCAGCGAGGTATCCATGGCGCCCGGCCTGAACGTATGCACGAGCTGGAACATGAAATTCTGCTGGCCTTCGCGCGTCGAAGCGTTGTGGATGAAGAGCCGGTCCACCCACATATACTGCGCACCCACCGTGGAGCTCAGGTCGGCCCATTTCGGATGCGCCGGGTCCGCGGGCGGATGGACCGGGCTGGGGCCCGCGTGGCAGAAGCCGCAGGCCATGCCCACGCGATAGGGGCGCACCAGGTCGGCTCTGTTGTAGTAGGCAGGATCGGTGTAATAGCGCTGCGGATCCCACGCCTTTGCAGCCTTCTCGTCAAAAGCCGGATTGGGAAACAGGCGCAACCCGACGATGCCGGTGGGATAGCCGTAGTAGGAGCCGACCGGGAGCTTCGCGCCGTTCGAGAAGGTGGTGCCGCGCGCGCCGGTCCTGACCCCCGGGTAGGCCTGTTCGTTTTCGAACGGATCGGCCGGGCAATCCTTCACCCGTTGGTCGAGCCATAGCCCGAAGCGTTGCGGATCGGGCGCGACGGGCTTTTCGAAACAAGGCTCGTTGACCAGGCCGAGGTAGCTCCAGCGGGTGTCGCGCGAATAGCCCTGGCCGGGATGCGAGCTGATGGACTTGAGCAGGTCGAAGGCACCGAACGTGAAGTTCGTCATGTCGTCCCAGAACCTGTCGTTGCCGCCACTCCAGACGAGCCACATATTGCGGCCCATGATCTCTTCCCTGGTGAGTGCGACACCACGATCCATATCGTGAAAATAGTCTTCCGCGGCATGCCGGAACGACTCCGCGCCGCGGCCCGCCTGCTGCGCCTCGTCCAGGACGTGACCCGGTTCCGGTTTCGAACACCCGCCCACGGCGATCGAGCCAATCAACGCAATAACCAGAACGATAGCTCTGCTGCCTGGATTCACCGCCGCCCCTCCCTGCCCAAGAGAATCGGCCATTTATCGCACTATGGCCTTGCACCCCGGAGTCTTGATAAACCTAGGAATGACCTGGGGATAAGTCAAGGAAATTGCTGCAACGCGGTTATTTCAGCGTCGTCGCCAGGAGTGCCGGAGTTGCCGAAAATGGTGGGTCTGAAAATCCGGATAACGGCCTTGATGCCAAGTGACGAAAGACGGATCTGTTCGACGTTGAATTCTGTTTCGCGCGCCATGAATGGCTGCGAGCCGAAGCGCTCTCGCTTCGGCTCGCGGAAACATCGAGGACGTTCGCGGTCCCTACGCGGCCCCGAAGCCGCCGCCCCCCGGCGTTTCCACCACGAAAATATCGCCCGCCTCCATCTCGCAGCGGCCGACATGGCCCAGCGCCTCCTCGCTGCCATCATGACGCACAACGTAGTTGCGCCCCATGGCGCCGGGCTCGCCGCCAGCCATGCCGAACGGCGCGTGCAAGCGGTTATTGGACAGGATCGACGCCGTCATCGGCTCAAGGAAGCGGACCTTGCGAATACCACCGTTGCCGCCATGCCACTGCCCTGCCCCGCCCGATCCCGGCCGGATCTCATAGCTTTCCAGCCGCACCGGGAACCGCCATTCCAGCACCTCCGGATCGGTCAGGCGCGAGTTGGTCATGTTGGTCTGCACCACGTCGCAGCCGTCAAAGCCCTGCCCGGCGCCGCTGCCGCCCGAGATGGTCTCGTAATACTGGTAGCGCTCGTTGCCGAAGGTGAAGTTGTTCATGGTGCCCTGGCTGGCGGCCACCACGCCCAGCGCGCCGTAAAGCGCGTTGGTGATGCAGGAGGAAGTTTCCACGTTGCCCGACACCACCGAGGCCGGATAACGCGGATTCAGCATCGAGCCCTCGGGAATGATCACCCTGATCGGCTTGAGGCAGCCGGCATTGAGCGGGATTTCCTCGTTGACCAGCGTGCGGAACACATAGAGCACGGCGGCCATGCACACCGCGCGCGGCGCATTGAAGTTGTTGGGCAACTGCGCCGACGTGCCGGTGAAGTCCACCACCGCTTCGCGCCGGACCTGGTCCACGGTGACACGCACCCGGATCTGGGCGCCGTTGTCCAGCGCATAGCGATAGGCGCCGTCCTTGAGCGCGGTGATGACGCGGCGCACGGCTTCCTCGGCGTTGTCCTGCACGTGCCCCATATAGGCACGCACCACCGGCAGGCCGAACTGCACCACCATCTTGCGCAATTCCTCCACGCCCTTGGCGTTGGCCGCCACCTGGGCGCGCAGGTCGGCCATGTTCTGGTCGATATTGCGGGCCGGGTAGCGTGCGCCGGCCAGCAGCGCGCGCATGCCGGCATCGTCAAGCACGCCGGCCTTCACCAGCGGGAAGTTGTCGATCATCACGCCTTCTTCCTCGACCACCGTGGAGTCCGGCGGCATCGAGCCTGGCGTGATGCCACCGATATCGGCGTGATGGCCGCGAGAGCCGACGTAGAAGAGAATCTCCGCGCCGGCCTCGTCGAAGACCGGCGTGATCACCGTGACGTCGGGCAAGTGCGTGCCGCCGTTGTACGGATCGTTCAGCACGTAGACATCGCCGTCGGCCATGCGGCCGGCATTGCGCGCGATCACCAGATGTGCGGGAAGCCCCGGAGTTTAGTCCGGGGGCGAGAGCACGGACGCCGCAGGCGTCCTAATGGAGCGCTTGCTGTTCCTCAATGAATTGCCGAAGGATATCTAACGGTGCACCGCCGCACGACGAGGCGAAATAGGATGGGGACCACAACACGCCCCGCCGCTTAAGCCACGGCTGGAAGTCCCCAAACTGCTGCCGGAGCATACGCGACGATACGCCCTTCAATGACGCGACGAGATTCGACAACGCCACCTTCGGCGGGTAGTTGACCAAGAGGTGTACGTGGTCGTGCTCGCCGTTGAATTCCACCAACTCGGTTTCGAAGTCCTGGCAGACGTTCGCCCTTGCGTTCCAGCAAGGCATTGGTCGCCACCGTGGTGCCCATTTTCACAACTTCCACCCGCGCCGGCGTGACCGGCTCGCCCGCCGCC
>NZ_JFJV02000240.1:28287-40169 GCF_000611145.1 Cupriavidus sp. SK-3
AGGTGGCGGATGCCGGCCACCGCGGCATCGCTGTATTGCTCCGGATTCTCGGACAGCAGCTTGTGCGTGACCACCGTACCGTCCGGCCTGAGCCCGACCACATCGGTAAAGGTGCCGCCGCGGTCGATCCAGAATTGCCAGCGGCGGCGATCCGAAACATGGGCGGCGGAGAATGGCAGCGACATACGGGGGCTTCCTTGCAGCGGCGTGATGGCAATGTCGGGGAAAAACCTGGAACGTCAGGCAAGCGATTCCCGAAGCAGCCCGGACGCGGGTCGCTTCGGAAGTCACCGTTGTATCGGCAAGGGCGGCTACAGCGACGTGGCCGAGCGCGCGGCCTGCTCGTACAGGCCGGTCAGCACACGCAGCAGTCGTGCCAGCTCGCCGATCTCGACGTTCTCCGCGCTGCCCGCGGAGAAATTGCTGGTCAGGCACTGCTCCCGGATCTCACGATAGCGCGCGCAGGCTTCCGTGCCGGCGGGCGTGGTGATGTAGGTGGCTTCCTTGCCGACCCGCTCGCCCTCCACCAGCGCCAGGCCCTGCAGCTTCTTGAGCGCGTAGGTGACGAGGTGGGTGTCCTCCACATTGAGCACAAAGCAGATATCGGCCAGCCGCTTGGGACGCGCGCGGTGATTGACGTGATGCAGCACCAGCACATCCAGGAAAGTCAGGTCGCGCACGCCGGAGGCGCCCATGCAGCGCACCACCCAGCGGCTATAGGCGTTGTAGGCCGTGTTCAGGCCGAACTCGAACTCGGACAGTTCCGGGCTGCGCTCGGACACCAGGTGCGAAGACGACACGATATTCGGCCCGGACGATCGCGCAAACGCGCTGGCCGCGGACCGGGCGGACGCCTCGTTCCCGCTGCCGTCGTCGTCGGCCCGGGCTGGCTCGGATGCTGGCTTACGCGCCATGTCTTCACTCCTTTCGTGGGTTGGTGCCTGGGCGGTATGACAAGGATGACTAGGTATAACCCCGATGCCGCCGCCACCATATTTGGCTTGACAGTTTATTAACAAATTATGAGGATAAACACAAAATAAATCCAAGCAAAACATCGGGGATGTCACCGTGGATTCTGCACGAAAACAGGGCGGAGAAAGCGATTCACGCACTATCCCAGGGACCTTCTCGCGCCCGGCAACGGGCTGGTTGCGCGGTGCGAATCCACTGGATAGACTCGATCCGAACCCTCCTGAGCGCGATTGAGCGCAAGCCCAATGTCCACGGATATCCATACATTACAGACAAAACTTCGCGATGGCGCGACTTCGCGGGCCAACGTGATCGCTGAAGCGGAGCAGCTTGCGCAGACGCCGGCGGCCAATGCCGTCTTCCTGCACACCACCTTCGACGCCGCGGCGCAGGTAGCACGTGCGGCCGACGCGGCCAGCCTGGCCGGCAAGCCCCTGCATCCCCTGGCCGGCCTGCCGGTCTCGGTCAAGGACCTGTTCAATATCGCCGGCGAAGCCACGCACGCCGGCTCACCGGTACGCAGCGACGCGGCGGCGGCCACGGCCGATGCCACGGTGGTGCGCCGGCTGCGCGACAGCGGCGCGGCCCTGGTGGGCCGCACCAACATGACCGAATTCGCCTTCTCCGGCGTGGGCATCAACCCGCATTTCGGCACGCCCGTGAACCCGGCAGATGCGCAGGTGGCACGCATTCCCGGCGGGTCGTCCTCCGGCGCCGCCGTCTCCGTGGCGCTGGGCCTGGCGGTAGCCGGGCTGGGCAGCGATACCGGCGGTTCCATCCGTATCCCGGCGGCCCTGTGCGGCCTGGCCGGTTTCAAGCCCACTGCCCGCCGCGTGCCGCTGGACGGCGCTTTCCCGCTGTCCTACACCCTGGATACCGCCTGCGCCATGGCGCGCACGGTGCATGACTGCGTTCTGGTGGACAGCGTGATCGCCGACGAGGCTGTCATCCCGGCCATCAAGGCCGCTGCCGGCATTCGCCTGGCCATCCCGCGCCAATACCTGCTGGACGACCTCGACCCCGTCGTGGCGCGCGCCTTCGACCGCGCCCTGGGCCGGTTGTCCGCGGCCGGCGTGCAGATCGAGCACATCGACCTGCCCGAGCTGAGCGAACTGCCCGCCATCAACGCCGCGGGCGGCTTCACCGCCGCCGAGGCCTATGCCATCCACCGCCACGCGCTGGCCACCCGGCGCGAGCAATACGACCCCCGCGTAGCCTCGCGCATCGACCGCGGCGCCAGCATGGGCGCGGCCGACTATGTCGACCTGATGCGCGCCCGCGCCGACTGGATCGCGCGGGTTGCGGCGCGCATCGGCGGCTTCGACGCCGTGGCCTGCCCCACCGTGCCGATGGTGGCGCCGCCGATCGCCCCGCTGGTGGCGGACGATGCCCTGTTCTTCCGCACCAATGCCCTGCTGCTGCGCAATACGTCGGCCTTCAATTTCCTTGACGGCTGCTCGATCTCGCTGCCCTGCCACCAGCCGGACGAATTGCCGGTCGGCCTGATGCTCTCGCACGGCGCGCTGCGTGATGCGCAACTGCTGGGCACGGCAATTGCATTGGAATCCATCGTCAAGCCGGCCGCCTGAGGCGCCGGCCAAGCCGCACACTGCCGTGCAATCCATGAGCCAGGTTGCACGGGCAGCAAAGACAAGAAACAAAAGTCAAAGACAGACAAAGACGTATCAGCCAAAACGATCAACCAGGAGAGATCGATGCAAGGGAAGGCAACATTGAAGTACATGCTGCTGGGCGGGGTGCTTGCCACCTCCTCCGTCATGATGTCCGCCGCGCAAGCCGAGACCAAATGGGACCTGCCGACCGGCTACCCGGTCAGCAACCTGCACACCGAGAACCTGCAGCAAATGGCCAACGACGTGGAGAAGGCCACCGGCGGCAAGCTGAAGATCGTGATCCACCCCAACGGTTCGCTGCTCAAGGCCAACGAGATCAAGCGCGGCGTGCAGACCGGCCAGGTCCAGATGGGCGAAATCCTGATGTCGCTGCTGGCCAACGAGAACCCGGTGTTCGGCGTGGATGCGGTGCCCTTCCTCGCCACCAGCTACCAGGACTCCTACAAGCTGTGGCAGGCCTCGCGCGTTGTCACCGACAAGGTGCTCGACAAGCAGGGCCTGAAACTGCTGTACGCGGTGGCCTGGCCGCCGCAGGGCATCTACGCCAACAAGCCGCTCAACAACGCGGCCGACATGAAGGGCCTGAAGTGGCGCGCCTATAACCCTGCCACCTCCAAGATCGCCGAGCTCGTGGGCGCGCAGCCGGTGACGATCCAGGCCGCCGACCTCGCCCAGGCACTGGCGACAGGCACCGTGAACTCCTTCATGTCCTCCGGCGCCACCGGCGTCGATACCAAGGTGTGGGAGAGTGTGAAGTACTTCTACACCGTGGATGCCTGGCTGCCCAAGAACATGCTGGTGGTCAGCAAGAAGTCTTTCGCCGCGCTGGACAAGCCGACCCAGGACGCCCTGCTCAAGACCGTTGCCGAGGCCGAGAAGCGCGGCTGGCAGGTATCGGAGCAGAAAACACGTGAGTACCTGGCCGTGCTCGGCAAGAACGGCATGACGGTGCAGCCGCCCTCGCCCCAGCTCAAGCAGGACATGCAGAAGGTCGGCCAGGCGATGGTGGACGAATGGGCCAAGGGCGCCGGCGACGACGGCAAGGCCATTCTCGACGCCTACAAGAAGTAAGCGAAGTAGCGAGAAACAAGCGATCCGTATCCGGCCGCGGCGGCATTGCCTGCCGTCGCGGCCACTGCTGCCGCAGCATCCCGCGCCCTTTTTTCACCGCATTCTCCCTCCCCTCTCGCCATGGAAGCTCCTTCCGTCAACAAGCGCTGGCTGGACCGGCTGCTTGACCTGTTCGCCGTGCTCGGCGCGCTATGCATTCTCGGGGTCTGCATCATCATGATCCTGATGTCGTTCTCGCGCGAGACCACCATCATCTTCAAGGGCGGCGACGACATCGTTGCATGGCTGTGCGCCGCTTCCGCCTTCCTCGTCCTTGGCCAGACCTTCCAGCATGGCGGCATCGTGCGCGTGGAAATGCTGCTGGAGGCCGTCAAGCCGCGCATGCGCTGGTGGCTCGAGCTGGTCTCGCTGCTCATCTGCGCGGTGTTCGCCGCCTATGCCACCTGGGCCTTGTTCTCCTTCGCCTGGCAGAGCTGGGAGATCGGCGATGTCTCGCAGGGCCAGATCGTGGTGCCGCTGTGGATTCCGCAGAGCTTCGCGGTGCTGGGCTGCGCCGGCTTCATGCTGGCGGTGCTCGATGAACTGCAGCGCGTGGCGCGCCGGCAAAAGCCGCGCTACCAGCTGGCGCAGGAAGCCAAGCTGGCCGCCGGCGATTTCGGGGAGACCGTCTGATGAGCACCGTCCTGATTTCCCTGATCCTGCTGGTGGTGATGATCGTCTTCCTGGTCATCGGCGCGTGGATTCCGGTTGCCATCGCCGTCACCTCCTGGGTGGGGCTGGTGGTCTTCGCCGACCGCGATGCGCTGGTCAATCTGGCCAATGCGTGGTGGTCGTCCAGCGCTTCCTATACGCTGGCATCGCTGCCGCTCTTTGTCTGGATGGGCGAGATACTCTTCCGCACCAAGCTGTCCGAGCAGATGTTCAACGGGCTGTCGCCGTGGCTGAACTGGCTGCCGGGGCGGCTGATGCACGTCAACATCCTGGGGTGCGGCATCTTCGGCTCCGTGTCGGGCTCGTCGGCCGCCACCTGCGCCACCATCGCCAAATCCGCGCTGCCCGAACTGACGCGGCGCGGCTACGACGAGCGCGTGACGCTGGGCTCGCTGTCGTGCGCCGGCACGCTCGGCATCCTGATTCCGCCATCGATCACCATGGTGGTCTATGCGGTCTCGGCCGATGTGTCGATCATCCGTGTGTTCCTGGCCGGCTTCCTGCCCGGCCTGCTGCTGATGCTGCTGTTCTCGGGCTATATCGTGGTGTGGGCGCTGTCGAACCCGGACAAGACGCCGCAGGCGGAACGCTTCGACTGGCGCTCGCGGCTCGCATCGATCCGCCAGCTGATGCCCTGCATCGTGCTGATCGCCTTTATCACCTGGATCATGATCACCGGCTACTCCACCGCCACGGAGGCTGCGGCATACGGCGTGGTGGCCTCGCTGGCGCTGGCATGGGTGGGCGGATCGCTGACGCGCAAGGCCTTCTGGGAGAGCCTGATGTCGGCCACCCGGCTGACCGCCATGATCATGTTCGTGCTGGGCGCCACCTCCTTCCTGTCGGTGACCATGAGCTTCACGGGCATCCCGCGCGCGCTGGCGGAATGGGTGGCCGCGATGCACCTGTCGCCATGGGCGCTGATCGCGGTGCTGACGGTGATCTATATCCTGCTGGGGACCGCGCTCGACGGGATTTCCATGATCGCGCTGACCACCGCCACGGTGCTGCCGATGGTGCAGGCGGCGGGATTCGATCTGGTATGGTTCGGGATATTCATCGTGCTGCTGGTGGAAATCGCCGAAGTGACGCCGCCGGTGGGGTTTAACCTGTTCGTGCTGCAGAGCATGACGGGCAAGGACAGCAACTACATAGCGCGGGTGTCGCTGCCATTCTTCATGATGATGGTGGTGGCGATCGCCATCGTCACCGTGTGGCCGGAAATCGTCACCTGGCTGCCCGACGTGGTCATGCAAAAAGAGTTGAAGTAGCCATCGGCTTTGGCCGATGGCGCCGCAAGACAGCGAGGGCCGGTCCGGCCCTCAACGGAGTGCCATGCATGTGATCGTCATCGGCGCCGGCGTGATCGGCGTCTGCTCCGCCTGGTACCTGCGCGAAGCCGGCTTCGAAGTGACCGTGGTCGAACGGCGCGCCGCGCCGGCGCAGGAATCCAGCTTCGGCAACGCCGGCGTGATCGCGCCCGGCTACGTCACCCCCTGGGCCGCGCCCGGCATGCCGGGCAAGGTGCTGCGCAACCTCTTTGCCAGCACCTCGCCCGTGCTGTTCCGGCCCAGCGCCGATCCGGCCATGTGGCGCTGGATCGCGCGCTGGCTGGGCGAATGCACACTGGAGCGCTACCGCGTCAACAAGCTGCGCATGCAGCGCCTGGCCTTCTACAGCCGGGAATGCCTGCACACGCTGCGCAAACAGCTGGAGATCGACTACGAGCAGTCGCAAGGCTACCTGCAACTGTTCCGCACCGAGCGCGACCGGAGCCTGGCCGAACCGGCGCTGGCCTTGCTGCGCGAGCACAAGGTGCCGCACCGGCTGGTCGATGCCGCTGGCTGCCGGGGCATCGAGCCCGGCCTCACCACCGACACGCCGCTGGCCGGCGGGCTGCACCTGCCCGAGGACGAATCCGGCAATTGCCCGATGTTCGTGCGCCGGCTGCGCGTGCTGGCGGAAGCTGCCGGCGTGCGCTTCGTCATGGACAGCCACGCCCGTGCGCTGCGGCCGCTGCCGGGCGGCAAGCTCGCGCTGGACCTGCACGCCGGCGCTGCCCGCGCCACGTGCGAAACACTCACCGCCGATCGCGTACTGGTGAGCGCCGGCGTCGCCAGCGCGGCCTTGCTGCGTCCGCTTGGCCTGCGCATCCCGCTCTACCCGGTCAAAGGCTACTCCGCCACGGTGCAGGTCAGCGACGAACTGCAGGCGCCGCTGGCCGCGCTGATGGACGAGTCGTACAAGGTGGCCATCACGCGCATGGGCAACCGCGTGCGGATTGCCGGCACGGCCGAACTCGGCTCGCGCAAGCTCGACCTGCGCCCCGCGGCCATCAACACCTTGCTCAAGGTGGCGCGCGACTGGTTTCCCGTCGCCGGCCACTATGACAACGCCACGCTCTGGGCCGGCGCCCGCCCCATGCTGCCTGACGGCCCGCCGCTGATTGGCGCCACCGCCGTGCCCGGACTTTTTCCCAACCTGGGTCACGGCTCCACGGGCTGGGCCATGGCATGCGGCTCCGGCCGCATCGCCGCCGACCTGATCGCGGGCAACCGCCCCGGCATCGACCTGGACGGCCTGACCCCCGCCCGCTACGGCTTAGGCCCGCGCTGACCATGCAAACCCCTACCCAGATCCCGTCCACGCACGCGCCAGCCACGGTGCTGGCCGCCGACGCCTGGCTGCCGCTGGACACCGCCAGCGCCAGCGAGATCCCGCTTTACGGCGTGGCGGCCATCCGCCAGGTCGAAGCCACCGCCATGGCCAGCCTGCCCGCCTTCGAACTGATGACGCGGGCAGGAAATACCGCGGCCGCCTGGCTGGCGCACCATGCCCCGGCTGGCCCGCTGCTGTTGCTGGCCGGACCCGGCAACAATGGCGGCGACGCATTGGTGGCCGCCACCCGTCTGCACCAGGCCGGGCGCCAGGTCCAGGTGTGGCTGACCGCCGAGCCCGATCGCCTGCCCGCCGACGCCGGCCGCGCCTGGCTCGAGGCGCGCGCGGCGGGCGTCACGCTGCGCGCGCTGCCGGAGACGGCCTGCCACGGCACCCTGCCTGCGATTCCCGGGGATACCTGCGCGCTGGTCGACGGGCTGCTCGGCATCGGCCTGAACCGTGCCGCCGATGGCTTTATGGCGCAGTGGATCGCGCATCTGGCGGACTCAGGGTTGCCGGTGTTCGCGCTCGACATCCCGAGCGGGCTGTTCGCCGATACCGGCGCCGGCACGCCGGCGGTCCGTGCCTGCCGCACGCTGACCTTCATTGCGGCCAAACCGGGCCTGCTGACGCTCGATGGGCGCGATTGCGCGGGTGAAGTCGATATCGCCCCGCTGGGCCTGCCCTACCCCCCGGCCCAGCCGGCCTGCGCCACGGTCAACGTGCCGGCTTCGTTCGCCACGGCACTGCCCGCGCGCCGCCATGCCACCAACAAAGGCACGTTCGGCTCGCTCGCCGTGATCGGCGGCGGCATCGGCATGACCGGCGCGCCGCTGCTCGGCGCGCGCGCCGCGCTGCACCTTGGCGCCGGGCGCGTGCACATCGGCTTCCTGGCGCAGCCTGCGCCGCTGCTAGACCCCGTGCAACCGGAACTGATGCTGCACCCGATCGCGGAGATCGCGCTGTCTGCCATGTCCGCGCTGGTGGTCGGCCCGGGCATGGGCACCGGCACGGCGGCACGCGAGCAGTTCGCGCAATTGCTGCACGGCAGCGCCTGCGCCGCCGAGTTGCCCGCCCTGGTACTGGACGCCGACGCGCTGAACCTGCTCGCCTCGGATGCCGCGCTCGCTGCCATGCTGGAGGGCAGCCCGCTGGTGCGCGTGATGACACCCCACCCGCTCGAAGCCGCCCGGCTGGCCGGCCTCGGCGTGGCGGAAATCCAGCGCGACCGCCTGGCGGCGGCACGCTTGCTGGCCACGCAATGGCGGGCCGTGATCGTGCTCAAAGGCTCCGGCACAGTGATCGCGGCGCCACCGGACGCCAGGGGCAACGTAGCGCTGTCGGTCAACCCGACCGGCAACGCCGGGCTGGCGACTGCCGGCACCGGCGACGTGCTGGCCGGCGTGATCGGCGCCCTGCTCGCCCAGGGCATGCCGGCGCTACAGGCGGCACAGACGGCGGTCTGGCTGCACGGACGCGCCGCCGACCACCTGGTGGCGCATGGCACCGGCCCCGCCGGCCTCACCGCCAGCGAGCTCTACACGCCGATGCGCAGCCTGTTCAACGCCTTGCTGCGGGATCCGCGCGGCACATGAACAAGGCCACCGACAGCGTTACCCATCTATCCCCCGCAAGCGCCACGGCCGCTTCGCCGGCCCGGCGCCAGTTGCTCACCGGCATCGCCCTGCTGGTGCTCGGCCAGTGGATCCTCAGCCTGCTGGATGCCAGCAGCAAGACGTTGACGCAGCAAGGCCTGCCGGTGGCCGCGGTAGCCTGGGTGCGCTATGTCGGCCATGTGATCGCCGTCTTCCTTCTGCTCGGGCCGGCGCGCTTCCGCCAGCAATGGCGCCCGGTGAAGCCGGGCCTGCAATGGCTGCGCGGCGGGCTGATGCTGGTCTCGACCCTGGTGTTTTTCAGCGTGCTCAAGCTGATGCCGCTGGCCGAGGCCACCGCGCTCAATTTCTGTGCCCCGCTGTTCGTGGTGGCGCTGTCGCCCTGGCTGCTGGGCGAGCGGCCGGGACGGCATGCGCGCGTCAGCCGCTGGAGTGGCGTGGCGATCGGCTTCGCCGGCATGCTGATCGTGGTGCGGCCGGGCGGCGAGCTGAGTGGGGCGGGCATTGCGCTGGGCCTGCTGTCCGCGCTGGTATTCGCGCTGATGCAGATGCTGACCCGGCGCATCGCCGCGCACGACGCGCCCATGACCACCCTGATCCAGAGTGGCGTCACCGGCGCCGCCCTGACCACGCTGCTGGTGCCCTTTTTCTGGTTCCAGGCGGTGCCCACGCCCCTGCAAGCGGTGCTGCTGGTGAGCACTGGCATTACCGGTTCGGTTGGGCATTATTTTGTGATCCGGGCGTTCCAGTACGCCGATGCCTCGTTTCTCAGCCCCTTCCTCTATCTGCAGATCCTGTCGGCCACGACGATCGGCTACCTGGCATTCGGCCAGTTGCCGGACTGGATCACGGCGCTGGGCGTGGCGGTGATCTGCGTCGGCGGCGTTTGCGTGGCGGGAGGGGAATCGGCGTTGCGCGCGGTCGCCCGCCGGCTTGGCCGCCCGGGCTGATGTCAGAACGCCACCGACAGCCGGACAGGATTCGCCCTGCTATTGTTTCTGCTAGTGGCATTAATGCCGGGCTTTGCTGCCAAATCCTAAAGTCGCGCCAAAAGTGCGCGTTATACTTAAGCCGCTCCCGGCGGCCGGACCAGGGCCGCGGACCAGGCCCGCCAAATGGCCTGCCCGGGAGTAATAAGATATGGCTGAAACCTAGCTTAGAACGGACTTCCGCGCTGGCCTTCAAAGAATTACGCACGCATGCCCACAGACCTACACGCCTGGCACTCTCTCCTGCAACATCACGACGCCATTCGCGAGACGCCGATGCGCGAGTGGTTCGCCGACGGCTCCGCCAGCCAGCGCGTCAAGCAGTTCTCGCTGGAGGCGGCAGGCCTGTATCTCGACTACGCGAAAAACCGCATCACGCCGCAGACCATGGCGTTGCTGATGCAACTGGCGGACGAAGCCGGCGTACCCAAGCGCCGGGATGCCATGTTCGCGGGCGACCACATCAACGCCACCGAGGACCGCGCGGTGCTGCACATTGCGTTGCGTGCCGGTCCCGACGCAAGCTTCAAGGTGGATGGCAAGCCGGTGATGCCCGCCATTCACGACGTACTGAACCGCATGCGGGTGTTCTCGGAACGCGTGCGCAGCGGCGACTGGACCGGCGCCACGGGCAAGCGCATCACGGACGTCATCAATATCGGCATCGGCGGTTCGGACCTCGGCCCGCGCATGGTGTGCCGCGCGCTCTCCCACCTGGCGGGCAACGGGCCGCGCATGCATTTCGTCTCCAATGTGGACGGCACCGAACTGGCCGAGACCCTGGACCGGCTCGACCCTGAGCAGACCCTGGTGATTGTCTGCTCGAAGACCTTCACCACGCTGGAAACCATGGCCAACGCCTGTAGCGCGCGCCAGTGGTTCCTTGACAGGGACGTGGCCAGGAACCAGCTGGCCAGCCATTTCGCCGCCGTATCCACCAACGTGGAGGCGGTGCGCGCTTTCGGCATCGACCCCGCGCATATGTTCGAATTCTGGGACTGGATCGGCGGACGCTTCTCGCTGTGGTCCTCGGTTGGGCTGTCGATCGCGCTGGCGGTGGGCTTCGACGCCTTCGCCGACCTGCTGGCCGGCGGCCGCGCCATGGACGAGCATTTCAGCAGTGCGCCGCTGGAGCGGAACATGCCGGTCGTGCTGGGCATGATCGGCATCTGGTACCGCAATTTCTTCGGCATGCCGACCAGTTGCATGGCACCTTATTCGACCTCGCTCGAATTGTTTCCCGCCTTCCTGCAGCAACTGGAAATGGAGAGCAACGGCAAATCCGTCCAGCTCGATGGCCGGCACGTGCGCGCCCATACCGCGCCGGTGGTCTGGGGCTCCGCCGGCACCAACGGCCAGCATGCTTATTTCCAGCTGATCCACCAGGGCTCGCAGATCGTGCCGGTGGATTTCGTGGCGCCGCTGCGGCCCCCGCGCGTCCTGCCCGGCCATCATGCCAAGCTGCTTGCCAATTGCTTTGCCCAGGCCGAGGCGCTCATGCGCGGGCGCACCGCGGAGGAACTGCGCGCGAGCGGCCTGAGCGATGAAATCCGCATCGCCCACATGGTGTTCGAGGGCAATCGCCCAAGCAACACGCTGCTGATGGAAGACGTCACGCCGCACACGCTCGGCGCGCTGATTGCGCTCTATGAGCACCGCACCTTTGTGCAGGGCGTGGTGTGGAACATCAATTCATTCGACCAATGGGGCGTGGAACTGGGCAAGATCCTGGCCAAGCCGATCGAGTGCGAACTCACTGGCGAGGCCAACGCGGCCGCCAGTGGCCAGGAGCCTGCGCACGATGCCTCCACCAGCGCCCTGATCGCGCGGGCGCGGGCGGCACTGGGCAACGCCTGACGCTGGCCCAGCGCCTACACGGGGGCCGTCATCCATTCGTCGCTGGCCACGCGGCCGGCGTCGATGGTCAGGATGCGCCCGCAGCGGGCTGCCACGGAGCGATCGTGCGTGACCAGCACCAGCGTTGAGCCGGCATCGCGATTGAGCTCGAACATCAACGCAATCACGGCCTCGCCGGTAGCCGTGTCGAGACTGCCGGTAGGCTCGTCGGCAAAGAGGATATCGGGACGCGCCACAAAGGCGCGCGCCAGCGCCACGCGCTGCTGCTCGCCGCCGGAGAGCGTGCGCGGATAGTGGGACAGGCGCCCGCCCAGTCCTACCCGCGCAAGCATGTCGGCGGCGCGCTCGCGGACGCCGGCGGGTTCGCCGCGCAA
>NZ_JFJV02000240.1:40176-79754 GCF_000611145.1 Cupriavidus sp. SK-3
TCGCCGCGCAACTCCAGCGGCAGCATCACGTTCTCCAGGGCATTCAGGTGCCCGACCAGCTGGAAAGACTGGAACACAAAGCCCACATGGCGCCCGCGCTGCGCGGCGCGCTGGTCTTCGTCGAGCTGGAACAGGTCCTGGCCGTTGAGCCTGACGGTGCCCGTGGTAGGCAGGTCCAGGCCTGCCAGCAAGCCAAGCAGGGTTGACTTGCCCGAGCCGGATGCGCCGACAATGGCCAGCGTTTCGCCAGGCGTGACGGAAAACGTGACGTCATGCAAAATCGTCAGCGAACCCGTCGTGTCGGCTACGGTCTTTCCTAATGACTCGACTGCAAGAATGGATGAAGACATGAGCAAGAAGTTCCGGTGCGGTTGGCGAAAGCTGGCGCTGGCGGTATGCACGGCCACGCTGCTGCCTGCGGCGGCGCCGATGGCCCGGGCGGCAACGCCCGCCATCCTGGTGCTGGGCGACAGCCTGTCCGCGGAATACGGCATCGCGCGCGATGCCGGCTGGGTCAAGCTGCTGGAGACGCGGCTGCGGGCGGAGCGTTTCGATTATAGCGTCGTGAATGCCAGCATCAGCGGCGAGACCACGGTAGGCGGCAAGACACGCCTGCCCGACCTGCTGGCGCGGCACCACCCAGCGGTGGTCATCGTCGAACTGGGCGCCAACGATGCCTTGCGCGGCCTGCCGCTGCAGACCACCGAGGCCAACCTGCGCAGCATCGTCGCCAGCGCGCAGCAAGCCAAGGCCGGCGTGCTGCTCGTGGGGATGCGCATCCCGCCCAACTACGGGCCGGACTACACCGAGCGATTCTTCTCGCTCTACCCCAGGCTGGCCGGCGAATACAAGGTCCGGCTGGTGCCCTTCCTGCTGGAGCAGGTCGTCGCCAGACCAGAGTGGTTCCAGGCTGACCGCATTCATCCCACGGCACAAGCGCAGGGCACGCTGCTCGACACCGTCTGGCCGCAGCTCAAGCCACTGCTGAAGGCACCGGCAGCCCGGACCGCGGGGCGCTGAGCCATTGCGGCGCGCAAGCGCCACGGATCATGAAAAAGGCGCCCGGAGGCGCCTTTTTCATGTTTGCGGGCTGCGCTTACTGCGCGCCGGCACCGCTGGCGGCACCCGCTTCCGTCGTGGTGGCGGGCTTGAGCAGCTTCACCTTGGCGCGGTCCTTCAGGCTCTCGTAGAAGGCCTCCAGCTGGCTCTGGCCAACCATCTGCCCCAGTTGCTGGGCCTCGCCCTGGCGTTGCGCGGCGTCGGCCTGCGCAGGCTGGCTGACCTTGCCGATGCGATAGATCGCGTAGCCGGCGGCACCAAGGTCCACGCCCACGAACGCGGGCAGCTTGGCGGTATCGGCCCGCATCACGGCTTCGACCGCCTTCGGCGGCAGGCCATCGGCCTTGGCGCGAGAGACCGTTACCGGCGCGCCGAAGCCGTCGGCGCCGCCGCTCTTCTTCAACGCATCGAGACGCTCGGCACCCGCCTTCACGGCGAGCTCGGCCGCCTGCTGGGCGATATAGCCTTCGCGCACCTTGGCCTGCACGTCTTCATACTTGCGCACCGTGGCCGGGCGATATTCGACGATACGTGCCGCCACCAGCGTGGTCGGGCCCACCTGCACGGCTTCGGTATTGCGCTTGTTCTTGACGGAATCGTCGCTGAATACGGCCTTGAGCAACTTCTCGTTGTTGAGCGGGCTTTGCGCGCCCAGCGCCGGGTTGGGCTGGCGGCTCACGTTGTCGGCGCTCTGGATGGCCAGATTGAACTTGTCGGCAGCAGGCTTGAGGCTGTCGGACTGTTCGTAGACCGTGTTGCCGAACGAGTCAGCCAGTTCGGTGTACTTCTTGGCGGCGAGCTGCTTGCGCAATTCGGCTTCCAGTTCGGTACGGACCTGGTCGAGCGGCTTGGTTTCGGCAGCCTTGATGCCGGTGAGCTTGATGATGTGGTAGCCGTAGTCGGTCTCCACCACGTCGCTGATCTGGCCATCCTTGAGCGCATACATCGCATCCTCGAACGGCTTGACCAGCGCGCCGCGGCCCATGAAGCCGAGGTCGCCGCCCTTCTCCGCGGAGCCCGGATCCTGCGATTGCTTGCGGGCCACATCGGCAAACGTTTCGGGATGCTTGCGCAGGTCCTCGAGCAGCTTCGTGGCCTTTTCCTTGGCAGCCTGGCGATCCGCCGCCGGGGCATCCTTGGGCGAGCCGATCAGGATATGGCTGGCGCGGCGCTGCTCTTCCGTGCGAAAGCGCGCGATATTGCTTTCGTAGTAGGACTTGAGCTCTTCGGGCGTCACCGGCGTCGATGCCGCCAGCGCGTCGGCCGACAGCACCAGGTATTCGACCTTGGCCTGCTCGGGCACCGAGAACTGCGCCTTGTGGCTGTCGTAGTACGCCTTCAGCGCGGCTTCGTCGGGATTGACCTTGGCGGCGAATTCGACCGGCTTGAGCTGCAGCGCCTGCACCTCGCGCTGCTGGTCGCGAATGGCGATCAGCCGGTCGAGCAAGGACTTCGGCACGAAGGCGGTGGCAGCGATGGAAGTGCCGAGCTGCTGGGTGGCGAGATCGAAACGCATGCGCGCATCGAACTGCTCCGGCGTCATGCCTTGCTGGGCGAGCAGGTCGACGTAGGCCTTGTCGTCGATCGTGCCGTCCTTCTTCTTCGGCAGCTGGGCGATGGCGGGAATGCTGCTGATGGTCTCGAACAGGCGTTCGTTGGACACCGTGAGGTGCTTGTTGGCCACCTCATTGGCCACCACGCGCTGCAGGATCAGCTGGTCGAGCACCTGCTGGCGCGCCAGCGCGCCTTCGAACTGGCGCGGATCGTAGTTCGCGCCGAGCATCTGGCGCATGCGCTCGCTCTGGTCACGCACCACGTTATCCACTTCCTGCGCCGTGATGGCGCGGCCATCGACCTTGGCAAGATCGTGCGAGCTGTCCATGAAACGCGAGTAGCTCTCCACGCCGAAGAACACGAACGACGGGAAGACAAGCACCAGCAGCAGCAGAAGCATCAAGCGCCGGTTGTTGCGTACGAAATCAAGCATGCTGACTCAGGAAAAGGGTTGGTACCGAACGGCAAACTCCGGGATTCTATCAGGAGCGGCAGGCTTCACGCGATTTGGCGGCCGGTGCGGCCTCGCCGGGCAACGCCCGATGGCATCCGGCTCGGACAAGAAACCTGCGATCTCGCGTACCGCCCCCTCGAGCCAGCGGTGGCTCGGCGGTGCAAAACACCGCCGGATACTCGATCAGGGCCCGCACCCGTGCAGGCCCTCAGAAAAAAAGGGGGGGGAAAGACGCGCTGAATGCAGAAAGCGCAAAAAGCAAAACGGGCCGCTAAGGGCCCGTTTTGCTGACTGCGTATTTGGCGGAGTGGACGGGACTCGAAGCCGCGACCCCCGGCGTGACAGGCCGGTATTCTAACCAACTGAACTACCACTCCTGTATCGGTGCGGCAGCACGCGTCGTCTGTGTGGCTTGTCTTGCGGCAGGAGCGTGGTGGGTGCTGAGGGGCTCGAACCCCCGACCTACGCCTTGTAAGGGCGCCGCTCTACCAACTGAGCTAAGCACCCGCTCGTACCGCAGCCGCACTGCATGCTGCAAGCATCGCCGCGCACATATCAGAGTAATTACTGCTGTTTGCGTTGCGAGGGCGCAAGTGTAATACAGCCCCTGGCGTTTTGCCAAGCATTCTTCGCAGACATTTTGAGAAACGCAAAAAGCACCCGCACCCCGCACGCCTGGCGCGCCGAACAATGTGAGGCGAAATTGAGGCTAAATAGAAAAACGCCGCGGGGAAAAGCCCGCGGCGTTTTCAAAAGCGGCCTGCTTCGGCAACGCCCGGATCGCAGGATCCGGGCAGCGCCATCGCCGGCGTCAGTGATGAATCATCTCGACCTTGGCAGCACCCTTGTCCGCCACATCGGCGGGCTTGGCCACTTCCTCCGGCAGAGGCTCGGGCTTGCGCTCGAGCGCGAGTTCCAGGACCTTGTCGATCCAGCGCACCGGGACAATCTCGATGGCGTTCTTGACGTTGTCCGGGATCTCCGCGAGATCCTTCACGTTTTCCTCGGGGATCAGCACCAGCTTGATACCACCGCGATGGGCCGCAAGCAGTTTCTCCTTGAGGCCGCCGATCGGCAGGACTTCGCCGCGCAACGTGATTTCCCCGGTCATGGCCACGTCGGCGCGCACCGGGATGCCCGTGAGCACCGACACCAGCGCCGTGGTCATCGCACCGCCAGCCGAAGGACCATCCTTGGGGGTGGCGCCTTCGGGCACGTGGATGTGGATATCGCGCTTCTCGAACATCTCGTCCGTAATGCCCAGACGACGTGCCCGCGAGCGCACCACCGAACGTGCTGCCTCGACCGATTCCTTCATCACGTCGCCCAGCGAACCGGTGCGGGTGATGTTGCCCTTGCCCGGCATGATCGCGGCTTCGATGGTCAGCAGATCGCCGCCCACTTCCGTCCACGCCAGACCGGTCACCTGGCCTACCTGGTTTTCCTTGCCGGCCAGGCCGAAATCGTACTTGCGCACGCCAAGGAATTTATCCAGGTTCTCCGATGCCACCTTGACCGTGCCCGTTTCCTTCTTGAGCAGCAGCAGCTTGACCACCTTGCGGGCGATCTTCGACACTTCACGCTCGAGCGAGCGGACGCCCGCTTCACGCGTGTAGTAGCGAATGATGTCGCGCAGGGCGTCTTCGCTCACTTCCATCTCGCCGGCCTTCAGACCATTGTTCTTGATCTGCTTGGGCAGCAGGTAGCGCTGGGCGATGTTGACCTTCTCTTCCTCGGTGTAACCCGACAGGCGGATCACTTCCATCCGGTCCAGCAGCGGAGGCGGAATGTTGAGCGAGTTGGAGGTCGCCACGAACATCACATCGGACAGGTCGAAATCGACCTCGATGTAATGGTCCTGGAACGTGTGGTTCTGTTCCGGGTCCAGCACCTCGAGCAATGCCGACGAAGGATCACCGCGGAAATCCATGCCCATCTTGTCGATTTCATCGAGCAGGAAGAGCGGATTACGCACGCCGACCTTGGCCAGGCTTTGCAGGATCTTGCCGGGCATCGAGCCGATGTACGTGCGGCGGTGGCCGCGGATCTCGGCCTCGTCGCGCACGCCGCCCAGTGCCATGCGCACGAACTTGCGGTTCGTCGCGCGCGCCACCGACTGGCCAAGCGAGGTCTTGCCCACGCCGGGGGGCCCCACCAGGCACAGGATCGGCGCCTTCACCTTGTCCACGCGCTGTTGCACCGCGAGATACTCGAGAATGCGTTCCTTGACCTTCTCGAGACCGTAGTGGTCTTCATCCAGCACGCGCTCGGCGTTGGTCAGGTCGTTGTTGACCTTGCTCTTCTTGCGCCACGGCAGGTTGACCAGCGTGTCGATGTAGTTGCGCACGACAGTGGCTTCGGCCGACATCGGCGACATCAGCTTGAGCTTCTTGAATTCGGCGTCGGCCTTCTTCTTGGCTTCCTTCGGCATGCGCGCGGCCTTGATGCGCTTGTCGAGTTCTTCCAGGTCGGCGCCCTCTTCGCCTTCGCCCAGTTCCTTCTGGATGGCCTTGACCTGCTCGTTGAGGTAGTACTCGCGCTGGCTCTTCTCCATCTGGCGCTTGACGCGGCCACGGATGCGCTTTTCCACCTGCAGGATGTCGATCTCGCCCTCGAGCTGCGACAGCAGGCTCTCCAGGCGCTCGGTGACATTCACCATCTCCAGGATCTTCTGCTTCTGCTCGAGCTTGATCGGCAGATGCGCGGCGATGGTGTCGGCCAGGCGACCCGGCTCGTCGATGCCCGACAGCGAGGTCAGGATCTCCGGCGGGATCTTCTTGTTCAGCTTCACGTACTGGTCGAACTGCGACACGATGGCGCGGCGCAGCGCCTCCGTCTCGGCGGTCTCGACCGGACCCGGCGGCACGGGCACGGCTTCGCACATGAAGTGCGACTCGTCTTCGCTCACCTCGCGGATATTCGCGCGCTGCGTGCCTTCCACCAGCACCTTGACGGTGCCGTCGGGCAGCTTGAGCATTTGCAGGATGTTGGCGATGCAGCCTACCTCGTAGAGGTCGTCGGCGGTCGGCTCATCCTTGGCCGCCGTTTTCTGGGCCACAAGCATGATGCTTTTGCCCGCCTCCATCGCAGTTTCCAGCGCCTTGATGGACTTCGGACGTCCCACGAACAGTGGGATCACCATGTGCGGAAACACCACCACGTCGCGCAGAGGCAACAGTGGCAAGCGAATCGGCTCAGCCGGGAGGAGTTGTGTTCCGGACATCATTTTCCCCAGTCAGTCATTTAGGCGTAAATTGGGTCTCATGAATCGATTGCAAGATAGGTGCCAACGATTCAATGCATTGTGCAAATGCTGCTCCCCGCACTTGCAAGACCCGTCCAAACAGCATACCCCCGTTTTCCCCCCTTCGTTTTACGAAAATGAAGAAAAAAAGCCGCTCGCTTTTCGCGAACGGCCTTTAGGACTCGCTGCCGGCCTGAGATCGTCATAAGCGCCGGCGTTCGCGTCAGTTCGAACCAGCCACCTTCGGCTGTTCCTCATACATCAGCAACGGTGGAGCGTCCCCGGTGATGGTGTTCTCGTCGATCACCACCTTTTGCACGCCCTTGTAATTGGGCAAGTCATACATCACATCCATCAGCGACTGTTCGAGTATCGAACGCAAGCCGCGCGCACCCGTCTTGCGGCGGATCGCCTTGCGGGCAATCGCGGACAGCGCGGCCGGACGGATTTCCAGCTCCACGCCTTCCATCGCCAGCAGCTTCTGGTATTGCTTGATCAGCGCGTTCTTGGGCTCGACCAGGATCTGCATCAGGGCGGCCTCGTCCAGCTTGGCCAGCGTCGCCACCACCGGCAGGCGGCCGATCAGTTCCGGGATCAACCCGAACTTGATCAGGTCTTCCGGCTCGACCTGCGGCAGCACCTCGCTGGCCTCGCGCTCTTCCTTGCTCTGCACCTGCGCGGCAAAACCGATGCCGGTCTTGTCCGAGCGCTGCATGATGACCTTTTCCAGGCCGTCAAACGCGCCACCGCAGATAAACAGGATGTTGGTGGTATCCACCTGCAGGAAATCCTGGTTCGGATGCTTGCGGCCGCCCTGCGGGGGCACCGAAGCCATCGTACCTTCGATCAGTTTGAGCAGAGCCTGCTGCACGCCTTCACCGGACACATCGCGGGTGATGGACGGGTTGTCCGACTTGCGCGAGATCTTGTCGATCTCATCGATGTAGACAATGCCGCGCTGTGCCTTTTCCACCTCGTAGTTGCAGTTCTGCAGCAACTTCTGGATGATGTTTTCCACGTCCTCGCCGACATAGCCGGCTTCGGTCAGCGTGGTGGCATCGGCGATCACGAACGGCACGTTCAGCAGGCGCGCCAGCGTTTGCGCCAGCAACGTCTTGCCCGAGCCGGTGGGCCCGATCAGCAGGATGTTGCTCTTGGACAACTCGACGTCGTCCTTCTTGCCGAGGTGCTTCAGGCGCTTGTAGTGGTTGTACACCGCTACGGCCAGGATCTTCTTGGCCTGCTCCTGCCCGATCACGTACTGATCCAGGCTCTCGCGGATCTCGTGAGGGGTGGGGAGATCGGACTTGGCCGAGGCACCCGAATCCTTGTCGGATGCGGCTGCCTCGTCGCGGATGATCTCGTTGCACAGATCGATGCATTCGTCGCAAATGAACACCGACGGGCCGGCGATGAGCTTCTTTACCTCGTGCTGGCTTTTGCCGCAGAACGAGCAGTAAAGGAGCTTCTCGCTGGATGAACCTTTTTTATCCGCCATAGGAATCAGTCACATTAGCAGTGTGCGTGCCGCAGTGCCGGAGCGCTGCGGGGATACGCTTCAAACGCATCATACGCCAAAAAAATTGGCGCGGCGGGTAGACCCCCACGCTGTGGGGCAAAAGCAAAAAACGAGGCACAAGGCCTCGTTTCTGCTTAGCCTTCTTCGTTGCGGCCGGACGGCGATACCCGAAGGATCACCACCCGGCCCCTGCCCGGCCCGCCTTGCGGCAGCCGGGCCGGTCTGTCAGGCACGGCGGGTGAGCACCTTGTCGATCAGGCCGTAGTCCACTGCCTGATCGCCGCTCATGAAGTTGTCGCGATCGGTATCGCGGGCAATCTTCTCGACCGGCTGGCCGGTGACTTCCGACAGGATCGTGTTGAGCCGCTCGCGCAGGTACAGGATCTCGCGGGCCTGGATCTCGATGTCCGAGGCCTGGCCGCGCGCACCGCCCAGCGGCTGGTGGATCATGATGCGCGAGTTGGGCAGCGCCGAACGCTTGCCCTTGGCGCCAGCCGACAGCAGGAACGCACCCATGCTGGCCGCCATGCCCATGCACAGCGTCGCCACATCGGGCTTGACGAACTGCATGGTGTCGTAGATGGCGAGGCCAGCCGACACCGAGCCACCCGGCGAGTTGATGTAGAGCGAGATGTCCTTGTCGGGATTCTCGCTTTCCAGGAACAGCAGCTGTGCGACCACCAGGTTGGCAGTCTGGTCGTTGACTTCGCCGACCATGAAAATCAACCGCTCCTTCAACAGGCGCGAGTAGATGTCATAGGCGCGCTCGCCCCGGCCGGACTGCTCAACCACCATCGGCACCAGCCCCAGTCCCTGCGTTTCCAGGGCGGAGGCCTGCGTGGTAGCCAGACGGTCAAGCAAATCATTGCGGGTCATGCAAGTTCTCCTGGAGTTCGGTAAGAGACAAGGCTGCGGCCGGCGCGCCATGCGCTCCGGCCACGGGCCAGGCTCAGGCCTGCTGAGGCTGGTTGTTGCCTTCGGCAGTCAGTTCCTCGAAGGACACCGTCTTTTCGGTGACCTTGGCCTTGTCGCACACGAAATTTACCACGTTGTTTTCCAGCACGTAGGCTTCCATCTCGGCCAGGCGCTGCTGGTCGCCGTAGTACCAGCGCATGACTTCCTTCGGGTCTTCGTAGCTCTTGGCGAAGTCCTCGATCTCGGCCTTGATCTGGTCCGCCTTGGCGTCCAGGCCGTGAGCCTTGACGATCTCGGCCAGGATCAGGCCCAGCTTGACGCGGCGCTCAGCTTGCTGGGTGAACATCTCGGCCGGAATCGGCATGTCCTTGGCATTCGGCATGCCGCGCTGTTCCAGGTCGCGGCGAGCCATTTCCACCAGGCGCTCCTGGTCTTGCTCGATCAGGGCCTTCGGCACTTCCAGCTCGCTTGCCTTCAGCAGCGCGTCCATGACCTGGTCCTTCAGCATGGCGTGCGTGCGGCGCTTGACTTCGCGCTCCAGGTTTTCGCGGATGTCGGCGCGCATCTTCTCGACGCTGCCGTCGGCGATGCCCAGCGACTTGGCGAACTCGTCGTTCACTTCCGGCAGGTGCGCCCACTCGATCTTCTTCAGCGTGACGGTGAACTCGGCGGTCTTGCCGGCCACTTCCTTGCCGTGATAATCCTCGGGGAATGCCAGCGGGAAGGTCTTGCTTTCGCCAACCTTCAGGCCCAGCGCAGCTTGCTCGAACTCGGGCAGCATGCGGCCTTCGCCCAGTACGAAGGCGAAGTCGTCAGCCTTGCCGCCGGGGAATTCCACGCCGTCGATCTTGCCGACGAAGTCCAGGGTCACGCGGTCGCCGTTCTGGGCGGCCACTTCACCACCGCCGTCGCCGTGCTCGCCGGCTTCGCCACGGGTGTGGTAGTGCACGCGCTGCTTGCGCAGGATGTCGATGGTCTTGTCGACTTCGGCATCGGTGATTTCGGTCTTGGTGCGGGTCACTTCGGCGCCGGCCAGGTCGCCCAGCTTGACTTCCGGATAGACCTCGAAGGTTGCGTCGAAGGCCACTTCGTCTTCGTTCACGCCGTCGGTCTTCACCTCGAACTTCGGCTGGCCGGCAACCTTCACATCCTGCTCTTTGGTGATGTCGAAGAACTTGCGTGCAGCCTTGTCGAAGCGGACTTCGAACTCGACTTGCTGGCCGTACTGCTTTTCGACCATCTTCATCGGTACCTTGCCGGGACGGAAGCCGGACATCTTCACCGTCTTCGACAGGCGAACCAGACGTTCCAGCTTTTCCTTTTCGACTTCGGCCTTGGGAATGGCCAGGGTCACCTTGCGGTCCAGTTTGCCAAGGTTTTCAATGACATTCGACATGGTCGTTGATCCAATCCAGAAATGTTGTTGTGTTCGTAAGCGCACCCCGCTCGCGTGCCCGACAAGACACAGGCAAAGCGACGGCAAATGCCGATGCCCGGTACGCGGGCGCTATCGAAAACTGCGGGTACGCGTGGAAAACCGACGAACCCGGAGCATCCGGGCGCAGGCCCACGCAAACGGAAAACGGGGATTATCGCACGGTTTTCATTCGGTTCCGGCAGTTTTTAGCCGGGAACCGGCTCGGATGGCGCGGCCGCGCCTTCCGCCTCGCTTGCCACCTGCCCTTGCCGCAAGGCACGGACCAGCAGCCGCGCGGGGTCGATGGCCTCGGCCAGTTCGAGTTCGAGCGGTAAGGGCTCTCCTTCGATCTGGCTGGCCAGCAACTCCGCCCCCAGTGCCGCCCATGTGAGGCCGCGCGAGCCATATGCAAGTGCCGCGTAGAGCCCGGGAAGACGAGGGATATCCCTGAGACGCGCGCCGCGCAGCGCGACGGCGTCGCGCGCGGCCTGCGCCTCATCGGCAATGCGGCCGATCAGCGGCAGGCGATTGTGTGAAACACTGCGCACGCCAACGTAGCCGCGCAGGACCGCCGGGTTCAGCCGCGCCGCGGCGGCGGCAAGATCCGGCAATAGCAAGCCCAGCCTGGCAAGATTCTCCGCGTGCACTTCCGGGCGCTCGGCGAGTTCGCCCTGCCCTTCGGCGGCCGGCTCGTAGCTGGAGCCGACCCGCGCGCTACCGTCGCCGGCCCTTGGCAACAGATAGCCCGAGCCGGTCACCACGCAGTCCGGCCAGGTGCCCAGCCGCTCCACTTGCGCGGCCTCGAGCGTGGTCAGCTGCCCGCGCACGCGGTCGATCGTCATATGGTGCAGCGGCAGCAGGCGCAGCGCCTCGTGCGCGTTGGCGAGGACCATCACCGGCGCCTGCGCCATCACCGCCCCGACGTCGTCCAAGGCCTGCCAGCCATCCGCGGCACGCACCAGCCGAGCGACCCGGCGGCCAAAATGCGTCGTCACCGCTGCTCCAGCCTGCGCCAGTTGCGCGTGGCAGATGTCAGGCGGCGGCGCCCAGCCGCCCTGCCCGAACCAGAGTCCGCCATGGGGAACGGCGGCGCCATGCCGGCGCGCGGCTTCGTCGGGCGGCATCCAGCGCGCGAACGCCTCGGGAAACCCCAGCGCGGCCAGCGCCGCCCGCTGGATTCGGGCGTCCTCCGCATCCGCGCCAATCTGCAGCACGCCGCACCCCTGCCAGCCCGGCGCATGCCCTGCCGCGGCCAATGCCTCCCAGGCTCTCAGAGAGAACAGGTTCCCGGCGCGCGACAAGCGCGACAGGAGGCTGTCGTCCGACGACAGATGCGGGTGCATGGCTGCCGCGCGATGCGCGGAAGTCAGTCGCGCGGGGCCATCATGCGCGTCGAACAGCGTCACACGCCAGCCGCGTGCGGCCAGGCGCTCCGTGACCGCGCAGCCTGCCAGCCCGGCACCGATCACGATGGCGTGTCGCCCGGGCCAGTTAGCGGCGGCTGGCGGGGGATGCCGGCGCTGGCCGCGCGCCGCGGGGAAGCGCGCCACCGTCATATGCCACTTGCTGCCGTAGCCGGTCGCCCGCCTCACCTCGAAGCCAGCCGCCTGCAAGCCGCGCCGGAAAAAACCGGCCGCCGCATAGGTCGCCAGCGTGGCCTCCGGACGCGCCAGCCGGGCGAGCCGCTTCATCAATGGTGGCTGCCACATATCGGGATTGCGGTCGGGCGCAAAGCCGTCCAGGTAGAACGCGTCGACGCCCAGCGCCAGCCTTGGCAACACGGTATCGATATCGCCGAATGCAAGCGTCAGCACGACCGCCCCGCCCTCGAACTCCAGCCGGTGCAGCCCGGGCAAGGTCAGCGGCCACGCCTGCCGCAACTGCGTGGCCAGCGGCGCCAGTTCCGTCAGGCCCGGCAAATTGGCGTGGACGGCGGCGAGACCGTCGCTGGCGAACGGGTGCTTTTCCACCGACACGAAATGCAGCCGCCGGCAACGCGCGGGATCGGCCCGCCACGCCTGCCACGTCGCCAGGAAGTTAAGCCCGAGGCCAAACCCGGCCTCCAGGATCACGAACTGGTCGCGCCCGCCCCACGCGCCTGGCAAGCCGTTGCCCGCCAGGAAAACGTGCCGGGCCTGCTCCAGGCCACCCTCGTCGCTGTGGTAGACATCCCCGTAACGCTGCGAGTATGGCGGGCCCGAGGCGGCGAAAACGGGCTCGGCGAGATCTAAGGCGCGGGTCATGGGCAAAACTTGGACAAGGAGGGGACAGAGAACGTCGGACAGGAAAGGGTCGGGACACGACGCTGGCGCGCAGGCCGGAGCACCATGGCGAGCCAGGGCGCCCGGGATGCTGGCGTCTCGCGCGGCACCGCGAACAGCCGTATGGCAGCGCCAGAGCCCGGCGATGGTAGCATAGCGCCCTGTGCCGCCGGCCCGTCCAGGCCGGCATCGGCACGCCCTTTTCCCGCCTCGCCATGCTCAGCTACCGTCACGCCTTCCACGCCGGCAACCACGCCGATGTTCTTAAACACGCCATCGTGGTCCAGTTGCTGGAGCAGTTGAGCCAGAAAGACAAACCCTTCTGGTATATCGACACGCACGCCGGCGCCGGGCTTTATGCGCTCGACCACGCTTACGCGCAAAAAAAGGGCGAATACGAAACCGGCATTGCCCGGCTGTGGCAGGCCGCCGCCGCCAAGAGGCCCATGCCGACCTTGCTCGAGGACTACCTGGAACAGGTGCGTACCCTTAATCCGGACGGCAACCTGAAGCACTACCCCGGTTCGCCCTGGCTCGCCTGGCAGATGCTGCGCGACGCCGACCGCCTGCGCCTGTTCGAGCTGCACAGCACGGAAATCCAGGTGCTGCGTGAGAATTTCCGCGGCGCCGGCCGCCGCGTCATGCTTTACGACGGCGACGGCTTCACCGGAATCAACGCCATCCTGCCGCCGCCGCCCCGCCGCGCGCTGGTGCTGATCGACCCCTCCTACGAAGACAAGCAGGACTACGCCCGCGTGCTGCGGACCCTGCAGGATGGCCTGCAGCGCTTCGCCACCGGCATGTACGCCATCTGGTATCCCGAGGTACAGCGCCGCGAATCGGTGCAGTTGCCGGTGCAGTTGAAGAAGCTGCCGCTCAAAAGCTGGCTGCACGTCAGCCTGCGCGTCAAGCATCCGGTTTCCGGTGGCCTTGGCCTGCACGGCAGCGGCATGTTTATCGTTAATCCGCCGTGGCGCCTGAAGGAAACCCTGGAGGCGGCCATGCCCGCCCTGGTGACGCTGCTGCGCCAGGATGACGGCGCCGGCTTCACGCTGGAAGCCCAGGAAAGCTGATCCTCGCGCGCTCAGCGGCCGATGACCGCAGCGACCGAGTCGGCCCGCTGCCGTGATCGCGAAACAACCGCGCGGTGTCACTTTGGTCCTGCCCGCCCGTCCGCCATACTGGATATTCCCTTTCACATGCAGCAGCGGCATGGAGACAAGCCATGTGCGTCAACTACGCGCCCGTGCAGGCGGCCGTTCTGCGCGACGTCTTCGGCGTCACCTGTCCGGTGCGGGAATGGCCTCCCGAAACGTGGCCTGACTACGTCGCGCCGCTGCTCGTGGCGGACCACGACGGCCAGCGGCAATGCCTGGCCGGCACCTTCGGGATGGTCCCCAGGAAGCGCATTCCGCCCGGCGTGGCGAGGTTCGACACCACGAACGCGCGCTCGGAGTCGGTGGGTGAAAAACGGACGTTCTCGGCGGCGTGGAAACAGGGTCAGCTATGCCTGATACCAGCGCAGTGCTTCTATGAGCCCGATTACGCAACCGGCAAGGCGGTACGCTGGCGGATCTGGCTCAAGGATGGCGAGCCCATGGCAATCGCCGGCCTCTGGCGCGCATGGCCTGGCGAAGGCGGCCAGGACGTCTTCAGCTTCACCATGCTGACCATCAATTCGGAGCACCACCCGTTGATGCAACGCTTCCATGCGCCGGGCAAGGAAAAACGGATGATCGTGATCGTCCCGGGCACGGAGTGGGATGATTGGCTGAATTGCAGGGATACGGAACTGGCGCGCAGCTTCCTGCGCCCCTACGCCGCGGAAAAGCTGGCCGCCGAGCCCGCACCGCTGCCGCCGCGGGTTGCGGCAGGATCTCCGGAGGCGCCAGCCTGAGCGAACTGCGTTTGCCCGGACTGAACAGCGTTCAGGAAATCTGATACCGGTTCTGCCGGCTGCGGGAATAGAGCCCCCGCGCGAGTTCCAGGATGTGATCGCGGTGGCGGTCGAATGCATCGAGCACGGCAGGCTCGTCCGGGCGCAATTCAGGGCTGAGGGTAGAGAGTACCGCGCGGTCCACCTCGAAGGCGATTTCACGCGAGTTGTCATAGCCCCAAAAACATACGCAATGCCTGGAAGGGTCGTAGCTCCGGCTGGGATTGGGGAAATTGAGTGCCATACATGCATCCTAGTCCGATTCGTGGGCATCCGTACGTTATCGAGGACCCGGTTGCGCTATTTCGCCAGGATTCGGGGACGCGCCCCCCCAGCAAGTCTGGGAAGGGGCGCTTTATCGCTGGCCGCGCATCGCGCAGGCTGCCCGGCGACGCGGCTTTGGCGAGACATTCGCGCCCGTACATTGAGCGACATTTGCATCGGGAATACCAGATCTAAGCATCTTCTACTTGGCCCGCGAACGGCGAGACCGTAGCATGCCCAGGTCATCGGCTCATCGGCGCGAGGCATGCCAGCCAACGCATGCGCCAGTACAACGATGCCGATTCGACACGGCAGGCGCGCCAACGCGGCCCGGCCGCCGTGCACCCGGACAGGACCGGCTACCAAAAAGCCGGCCGCCGGAAATCTGTACAAGGGTCAAGGGGTCATATGAAGATATTTAGCGGAATCAGCAACGGGTGGGCAGCGGAAACCGAGGCGACGGACGGGGGAATCTGGAAAAACACGATTGCCGCCGCCAGCCATGCGCTGGAAACCGTCGCGCTGGTCGAGCATGGCGTAGGCATGACGCTGAAGCTGCAGCGCAAGGTCCGCGCGCTACGCGAACGGCTGCGCTCGACGCAAGCCGAACTCGATCGTTACCGCGACATGCACGCCCACGCCATGGAGGCGTTGCGCCGGACCGAAAGCGTCGTGCCGCAGGACACGAGCCAGCTGCGGGCGGAGGGCGAAGCCCTGCAGATGCGGCATCGTGCCTACAAGCTGCTGGTCGAACACTATGCTCGCGCCGGCATCCCCATCGACCTGGCTGTCTTTACCAGGCAACGCCGCCGGGTTCTCCAGCACATCCTGTTCCAGCAACGCCGGGGCGTGGCCATCGCGGAAATCAGCGTGGACGATATCGCGTTCCTGCTGCGTTGAGCGACAGGCGCCGATAAGCGGTGGGCTTTCGCCCGCGCTCCGCGCTGGCATTTTCAGCTTGCCGGCAAGCCAGATGCGGCGGGAAAGCCCGTTGTCACGCGACGTGAACCGATCTCATCAGCCGCTACCAGGCCAGCAAGAAAGACAGCGTCACGGTGGGGGTCCAGAACCTGCTGAACCGCTGCTACTACCCCCCCTAGAGCCAGTTGCTGCGCAAGCGATAACACTTCGCACTTGCCCGCCGCGGGCATCGTGCTGACGGCGACTTACGTCCATCGCTGGTAGGCCCGCCGGGGCGCCGCGGGGATTCTTCTTGTAGAATTCGATATACTGTATATGCATACAGTAACCGAGGCGACCCGCCCCCGAGTCCTTTCTCGCGGCCGGGGCGCGTCGTCAACCCCGTTCGCTGACGCCATGTCATTTGCCCCCCGCCGCATCGCCCACCTGGATATGGACGCTTTCTATGCGTCCGTCGAGCTGTTGCGGTATCCGGAACTGCGCGGCATGCCCGTGGTGATCGGCGGCGGACGGAATGCGGTGCCCGAGACGCTTGAAGACGGAAGCCGGCGCTTTGCGCGCCTGCGCGACTATGCGGGACGGGGCGTCGTCACCACCTCGACTTACGAAGCGCGCGCGCTCGGCGTTTTTTCCGCCATGGGCATGATGAAGGCAGCCCAGCTCGCGCCTGACGCCATTCTGCTGCCCACCGATTTCGATTCGTACCGGCACTACTCCCGGCTCTTCAAGGCGGCCGTCGCCACGTTCACGAGCCAGGTCGAAGACCGGGGCATCGACGAAATCTACATCGACCTGAGCGATGTGCCAGGCGAGCCCGCCGATATCGGCAGCCGCATCAAGCAAGCGGTTCGCGAGGCTACGGGGCTAAGCTGCTCCATCTGCATCGCGCCCAACAAGCTCCTCGCCAAGATCGGATCCGAACTGGACAAGCCCGATGGGCTTACCCTCCTGACGCCGGAAGACATCCCGCTGCGCATCTGGCCGCTGCCGGTGCGCAAGGTCAACGGCATCGGCCCGAAAGCCACGGAGAAACTCGCCGCGCTCGGCATCGCCACCGTTGGCGACCTCGCCAGCGCGGACCTCGGACTGCTGCAGACCCATTTTGGCCGCAGCTATTCCGCGTGGCTCGCCGAGATCGCGCAAGGTCATGACGAACGCCCCGTGGTCATCAGCTCGGAGCCAAAGTCGATGAGCCGCGAAACCACGTTCGAGCGCGACCTGCATCCGCGCCATGATCGCCAGGCTCTCGGCGAAGTCTTTACCGGCCTGTGCCAGCGCCTTGCCGAAGACCTGCGCCGCAAGGGCTACGTCGGCCGCACCATCGGCGTCAAGCTGCGCTATGACGACTTCCACACCGTCACCCGCGACCTCAGCATGCCGGCCCCGACCGCCGACGCCACCTTGTTGCGGCGCGCCGCCACCGAATGCGTCAGACGCGTTCCGCTGAACCGGAAGATACGGCTACTGGGCGTACGGGTGAGCGCGCTGACACCAGCCGGCGAGCTGGAGTATGCGTCGGCGCCGGTCCAGGGAGAGTTGCCTTTCGGCGAAGACGAATAATTGCTGACACTGCCGCCCAATCGACGACATTTTCAACTCTGAGCCGGCCGGACGCTAAAGTGCAGGCACGGCGGCAGCCGGGCCCGCCCCCAGCCGGTCCCGCCCAGGCTGCCGATGCTGCGTCGCCGACGACCCCGGCTGCGTCAGTCTGCCGGCTTCTTCCTGCCTCGCTGCTTCCCGGCGACACGCGTGCCGGACTCGTGTACCGCCCCGCTCGCGGAGCCAGTTGCCGTGCGCTTTCCGGTCGTCAGTACCTGCGCCTGTTTTGCGCCCTTGCCATATTTGCGCACCGAGCGCACGCCCTCGACCTGCATCAGCAACTCAATGGCCGTCAGCAGGCGGTCGATATCCTCGTTGCGCAAGTCCTTGACCAAGCGAGCCACCCGAATGGCCACGCCAGGCGGGAGGATCTCGTCATTCGAGGGGGCGACAGCATCCTCCATGCTGCCGTCCAGCCACAGCCGAGGCAAGCCGAGCTTGGCCTCGATGTCGCGGGCAAGCCGTTCGCCGATGCGCTTCTTTCCGGCCTTGCCTTCCGACGAAAAAACTCGGGAGAAATATGAGGGTTCGCGGTCGACGCGGTCCGCGAGGCGTGCGATCGAGCCTCCGAACTGTTTCTCCAGCACTTGGGCCAGGCGTTGTTCGCGCGTATCTTGGATGTCCATTACTCATTAAACCCGCGCATTACCTTAAGGTAAATTTTCTCCAGGTACTGTAAATTTAGTGATCAAGAGGTAATTTACGGAGCAAAAGGATCTTTCGCTCCCTTCTCGGCGCGATGGTTCGGCGGGTTCGCGCGACACTGACGCGGCAAGCCACGGGCGCGTCGGCACCCTGGTGGCTTCCGCGGATCGAGGATCCGGACTCGCGGCCGGCAAGTCAGGATGGCTACCAAGAAGGCTTGTCTTTAAATTTACCTTTGGGTAAATTATTGGCGTTAACTTGAAGCGGTATCAGAGCCCCGGCATTTCCATACCCGACGCCGGGCTGCATCGCGAGGACCAGGGCTTGTGTCCTCGCCGGTTCGGCCTGGTTGCGCCCATCGGGTCAACCCCGTATGCCGGGTCATGGTAGTCACGGGCTGGCACCACGCCGGCCCGGTCACGCCGCATTGCGTCACGGCGCCAAGTCCGCGCACCGGCCTCGTTGACCTCAAGCACCCGCAGGCGAACGATCACGACAAAGGAAACCTCATGCTTATCGGACTTTGCGGCCGTCCCGGCTCCGGTCGAGACCTCGTCACCAGCTACCTGACCTCCGCGAACCACACTTTCCTGACCGTCACGTTCGACGCCCCGCTGCGCCATATGATCCAGGCCTGCGCCGGCATCAGCGACGCGCAGTTCGACGCGGCAAGGCGCAATGATGTCGTTCCGACGCTAGGGAAATCGCCGGTACAGTTGCTAAACGCCCTTCGCGAGTCCTGGATCCGTGCCCGCATGGATCCGGAAGTGCTGGTCAATCACTGTGCCGAAGCGCTGGACCAGCTCGACGGCTGCGATGTGGTGGTACCCGACGTCGCCACCCATGCCGAGGCCGAATTCATTCATGCGCGCGGCGGCCGGCTGATCCGGCTCGTTTCGGAGCACGGGTACGACGTTGAACCATTGATCCGGCCACAACTGTTCGACTTCCAACTGCGTGTCAGCGACAAATGCTCTGGCTTGTATGAGGAGCTGGATGCGATCGTGGGCAAAAAGGCGTCCGCGGAGGCTGGCGCGTGAAAGGCCAGCCCTGTCCCGCGTCGGCGCCGGAACCGTCAGCCAACTTTATTCGCAATTCGGTTAGCGCCTAGCTAACATGAAAGCGCAAGCAATCGCACTCAACAGGTAAGCGGCGCAGGCTCCCAACCCCGCCCGGGCATGTTGCGATCAGCAATCCACGCCGGGCTCCGGCGCACCGGCAGTCGACGCGGCTGTCGCCTCCGCGCCTGCGACTGGCGAGTGCGGTATCAGATCCAGCACGGCCCCATCATGCTCGACGCGCCAGCCGTGCTCCTCTGGAGGTGCCAATCATGGTCAAGATTCAATTCATCGAACGCGACGGCCACCCCGAGTTCGCGGTAGTGCCCATTGAGGTGTGGGAGCGCATCAAGCGCCGGACCGGAGAGTGGGACGATGGCACGCTGCCCGGCCACGCCGAGGCGCGGGAAGACGGCTTTCGGATTCCCGCCGCCATACTGGACGCCGAACTCGCCGGCGACAACCCGATCAAGGCCTGGCGCGAATACCGCCGGATGACCCAGGACGCGCTGGCAACCGCGGCGGGACTCAGCAAGCCCTATCTCAGCCAGATTGAGAACCGCAAACGCGATGGAAGCGTGGAGGTGTTCCAGAGTCTGGCAGAGGCACTGCACGTGCCGCTGGATGTGTTGGTTGGGCGGGAGGGAAAATGAAACGCGCCCTCCAGCCGGCTCCACATTACCGTTGGCCCGCATAGGAAATTGAGGCAATCGCGTTGGCCCTCACCGATGCCACCGATGCCACCGATGGCAACTTCTGGACTCCGTCCAGTCCACTGACTATAACCGGTTCGGGGCTGAATCCGGTCCAAAGGAGGCGCAAACCATGAAGCCGCAACCGTTTGTCGTAACACCGAGCGCCTATCCTCGTGCGCTCGATGTGGTGGGCGAGAAGATTACGATACTGGCATCAAATGCCGCCACGCAAGGCTATGAGATTTTCTTGCAGCAAGGCGATGAAGGCACCGGACCGCCACCGCACAGCCATGACTGGGACGAATCCTTCTACGTGGTCAAAGGCAGTGTCGAAATCAGCTACGGCGGCAATACCCTGGCCGCCACGGCTGGCACGCTCGTTCACTTGCCCGCAGGCACGATTCACAGCTTTCACTTTGGCCCGGGCGGCGGCGAAATGATCTCGGTCACCGGCCAAACCGGGCACGCGACGCGTCTCTTCACCGCAATCGACCAGGAAATTCCTCCGGGGCCACCGGACGTCCCGAAATTGATTGCGATTGCGGAGAAATGCGGTGTGACGGTTGCGGGCTGATGGGCATTGGCGGTCCGATGCCGGGGCGGGTCAATCACCTGGAGTCCCCCGCCAACCGTTGGTCTCCTTGCCAGCACCACCCCGACCGGCACCTTGGTCAGCACAATCGTCGGATTGCTACCGTATCCCATACCTTCACGACGAAGATTTTCAGTATTGTTGCGCAATGAGCAACTATGCGTTTCGCAAACTAGGGTTTATAAGCATAGGGCAAACCCCTATCATGCAGCCTGTTGTGGAGTCCCCAAATTTTGGCGGCTCGATGTCCCCTTTCAATTCATCATGAATATCCAACGTTTCGTTCTGATTGCAGCCACTGTCGCTCTGACCGGTGCCCTGTCCGCTGCTTTTGCATTGGCCAAGGCTGGCGAGTTCGATGTGCGCACTGATGGCGCACGGGCCGGCAACTCCGACACGTACGCCGATGGCGCAAGGGGCGACACGTTCGCAACGTTCCCGGATGGCGCAAGGTCCGGCGGGTATATGTCCTCGTCTTCTTACGGCGCTCCGTTGTAACCAGGAGATTCGCAGGACTCCCCACTCCAGAGATGAAGGTGACAGCTTGGTTGTCACCTTTTTTCATTGAGTTCGGCGATCGACCGGACAGGTAGCGCTTCGCAATCAACCGCGCACGCGGCTCCTGGTTCTCCAGATCCGTCAGCCGCTTCCCCTGCACCGCCCGTGAGCGGTAAGCACTGAGCCGCAAACGTCCACGACGACGGCTAGTACGGTGCACGGTATCGAGACACGGCACATTGAGAAGATGGTGTGGACGGCCGACACCGCCGCGGCTCTTCAGACACGCAACGCACGCTAGTCGAATGATGCCCTATGGCGCTGTCCTCCCGGCGCGCCTACAACGGAAGCACCGCCCCACAGGACCAACCATGGCACCGTGCGCGCCGGCGCCGAAGCTGGCCGACCTCTCCCCCAAGCTGCTGTCAGAACGGAAACCGTTCCGCGCGCAGATGGCTGGCCTTTCGGCCTCAAGTACAAAACGTACCCCAGTCCGTTGTTTTCCCCCACCGCCGCCGTCACGTGGTGGCCGTTGCGTTTGGCGACGAGAGGCGGTGCGATTGTGAGGACCCGATGAGTGCCGTCATTCTTGAATCCGTACTGACCTGCCCGCACTGCGGCTTTGCCAAGCAGGAAACCATGCCAACGGACGCGTGCCAGTTCTTCTACGAGTGCAGCCACTGCAAGGCGCTCCTTCGGCCCAACTCCGGCGACTGCTGCGTATTCTGCTCATTCGGTTCGGTCAAGTGCCCGCCAATCCAGCAACAACGCGGGTGCTGTGGATAGAGCTTGGCGGAAGATTCTTGCGGACCGTGCCGCCGGCCGGCCTGCTGTATGTCCAAGACGTCGACGATGGGAATGGCCATATGACGATGCGCTGGCGCTGATACTTGAAGGGATCTGGGAAAGCGGGCTGACAGCACCTGCCAGTCCGGCGCGCGCTCGCCCGACCAGATTAAGGTCAAGCACCCCGGGGCAGTGCCGCCTGAACGAATCAAGCGGCAAAGATTCCGGAACGGGGCGCGGAGCTTTATGCGGCCGCATCCCGCGGATATGATGGTGGCAGAAGGGGCGCCGCTCTCGCCACGACGGAAGGCGCCATTACCGCAATCCGGTGGAATCAACGGGGACTTCACAATGAAAGCCTTCCGCATCGCTTCCCTTTTCCTTGCTACAGCCGCACTGTCCGCTCAAGCAGTTGAAGCACCTGAAAGCCAATGGCAGCGCGTTGGGTTGTCGCTAGTTGATCTTGTTGGACGTGGTTACGGCATTGCCGCGGTTACGAGCGATTCGTCTCCAAATGGGGTATCAACCGAAACCTTTTTCCTTCAAAAAGGCGAAAGCGCGTTCAAATGCATCGAAGTTCATGCCTATGATTCCAAGACGAAAAAATCTGCAGCGCTTTTTGATTGCTTCGAGCTGGTTACGCCCTACGTAATTCCTCGCACCAAGTGAAGCAAGTCTGCGGGAGGGTGCGCGCCGTCTGCCCCCCACTACACAGCCTGGCGGTAGGCCCCCACCGTAGCACTCAGCCTGACCTCACTCTCTTTTGATTGTCATGCATCCATCGCAACAGACAACGGAGGTGCGCGGAAGCGAAGTGAGTTTGTCCAGTGGCTGGCCCAACAGGGTGAGACCTTCAAAGAAGGTGGCAAACATGCCAAGGCCAACCTAAATGGCAAGCAAACGACGATCTCAAGACATACCGAACTGAAGATCGCTTCGGTCTTAACGGCCGCATTACTGTCGCTGGTACACGAAGGCAAGATCAACGCCGTCCATCGCGACGCATTTGATTGTCGCATCTGCGCACGCGCCGCACAGGTGCTTGCCCAGAATGGGCTCCCTGCCGGACTTTCCAAGAGGACCCGCATGTACCCCATCTCGCCCATCCGCCGCTGTGTCGCAACCCGCGCTCGCCGCGCTATCGTCCGGCCGCGCCACCACCGTGTGTTGCTGCGTCACTGGGGATTCTCCGAGCAGGAGACAGCAAGCCTGCTTCCCGAGCTGCCCTGCTGGACGGTCGCCTCGACTGGTCTCTGGAGACACACGACCCGAAGCAAGCGGACCTCATGATCCATCTTGTCGACGCGACTCGCCTTTCCGGCATCTCCGGCGGCGCACGATGGAATGCGATGGGGCCGGTCGATGTGCAATGGAACGGGCGCGCAAGCGCGGCGGCAGCGAGGTGGCGCTGGTGCTGGGCTCGACGCATCATCTGCCGCAAGACCGGGTGGGTTGCTGAATCCTCGCTGGCGCGCAAAACCTTGCCGGCGCGCTCGATGTCATTGCACGGACGACGATCGAGCCGCTACTGACCACGCCGGCAGACCGGGTCTGGAACATCCATGATCTGTCGGCGATGGACACCCTGTGCGTATAGTCACGGGAAAAAGGCCCCGGTCGCGATACGTTGGCCCGCAGGCCCGACGCCCCATCACCACCGCGTTGGACGTCGGCCATGTCGCGCCTGCCCGCGTCGCGGTGCCCCCCGAAGCCGGCGTCATGCTCGCCTGCGATGCCCCGAACCCGCTTTTGCATCACCGCCTGCGCCTGTTCCGGCGGGAACCGCGCGCATCGGATCTGACTGCCGAAATCCTGGTGGCCTAGTCGAGCGACGCTGTGATCTGCACGAACGGCCGTTTCGGAGAAGGCTGACTGGCTGTTGTTAAGGATTGTTTGATGTCTGCCCTCGCCTGCAGGACTGTGAGAGGGAGCGGCGCGTGTGGGCAGGCGTCGAACAATCCTTAACACAAACCGCCGTTCACATGCGTCGATGGTTGGACATTCAGGCGTCGGCTCCGCCCCGTAACCGGCCATCCGATTGTCAAGAACGAACCCTCACTCATCGGCAGTAACGGTCGCTCGCCGCGATCCTGCCGAATGGCAGAGACGGGGCGATCTGCGACCTTCGTTCTCCCCGCAGGTTGGCGATACAGTCTCCAGGTTCTTGCATCTGCATGGGCGCCGACGGCGCGCCCTACCCACTCCCCCAGCTTGCCGCATCAGGCGCGCATGCTCCTGTGCACGAATCTTCCCGATATCACGTTAAGCCTCCAGAAGCGGATTTGCCAGGGTCACCCGCGGATCCTTAGCCCCGTTTGTACAGACCTAAAATAACCGGAAAAACGTGAAACAGAGCCTCTTCGCAATTGCCGCGATGTCTACCTTCGTCGCGGTCTGCGCCAGCATTGGTAGCGCTGGCGCCACTCCTCCAACGATTGCTTCAAACCTCCCACGCACACCGACCATCAGGAAGGAAGCGTCTTCTTTTGCTTCGACTGCGATTGCGCTCACATCCACTTACTCCAGAACCGACCCGCGCCTCGAATTCTTCAATGCGCTCAACTCCCTGCGCATCGCAATGGGTGTAGGCGCGTTGCGGCAAGACGCCGCCCTGGACGCCGCGGCGGAGAACCACCTGGAGTATATGAAGCTCAACGCGGTGATGAGCCACACGGAGATCCCCGGGAATCCTGGTTTCACCAGTCCCGATCCGTACCAGCAAGTACTCACCGTGGGCGGCTGGCACAAGCAATGGGTTGGACAGAATGCTTACAACGGCGAAATTGGCCGCTGTCTTGCCACGATGGCGAACTCGGTTTACCACTTGCAAGGGATTACCAGCAATCAGGAGACCATCGGTCTCGCCATGCATGACAATTACTGCGTGACGAACTTTGGTGTGGTGACCGCAGCCGGAACCGGCGGCTATGGCCTCGCCCAATGGGGCGGCCAACAACTGCCTCCCGGCACTGGCGCCCACTACCCAGCCGACAATGCCAACGTCCACGGCTTGTTCATTCCTGGCAACGAGATCCCGAATCCAGCGCCCGATCTGGCCAGAGCCGGTCCCCCGATCATGTTTCGCGTCAACGTTGAAAAGCCATCTGACGTGCTGACGGTCTCGAACTTCATCCTGACGGGGCCTGGCGGCAGTCGCGTACCGGCTCGCATCCTGGTGCCTGCCGAATCCAAGGCTGGCTCGGTTGCTTCGGCTGTCGAGGACGCGAGCTTGTTTCGAGGGGTAGTGTTCCTGCTCCCCACGCAGCCCATCGCTGCCGGCACATACACAGCGACTTTCGTCGGCTCGCGAAATGATGTGGCGATCAACAAGTCCTGGAGTTTTACGGCATACTGACCAGCCTCTTCCGCGCATTCCGGCGGTCGGCCAACGGCAATCCCAACAGCAAAGGCATCACGATACCGTGGACGTGAAGGCATGGTGGCCTCCCACATGCTGTACGGCGTTGTGCGACCTGGTGCGCAACCGAGCAACGGTTGGCCAATGAACGGCGCATGCCTTCTTATGCAGACATGCAAAGCAAGGCATGCCGCGAAGCACCCACGTGGCTCTCTCTGCTACCGCCCGCCCCAACCTTCGCGACTCTCAGGGCGATGCGCTGAACAATGCAGTAGGCGGTCTGCGCCCCAACACACCGAAAAGAGGATGCAATCTAGGATAACCTTGCTTCGTCTTATTGTTGGCTGTTGCCATTCGCTCACACTTTCTATACGTTAACAAACGCTTACAACAGCCGACATCCGCGCCGACTATGCTTGCGGGGGCCAAAGATATCTTCCGGGGGGAATATCATGAATGCCCATCCTTTCATTGCGTCGCCACTGCGGCTGCTCGCATTGAGCAGCGCGCTGGCTCTTGCCGCCTGTGGCGGCGGGGGGGGCGGGGCGGNTGGCGACGGATCGTCGAGCAGCAGCAGCAGCAGCAGTAGCAATACCGGCACACTGAGCGTGTCGATGACCGACGCGCCCGCCTGCGGCTTTGATCATGTCTTTGTCACCGTCGACAAAGTGCGAGTCCACACCGATCCCAACGCCGACGTCAACGGCACCGGCTGGGTTGACGTCACGGTCAGCCCGGCACGACGGATCGACCTAGTGTCGCTCACCAATGGCGTACTGACGAACCTTGGCCAGACTCCGCTCCCTGCAGGCACATACCAGCAGATCCGCCTGGTGCTCGTACCGAACGGAGCGGGTGCGCCAGCCAATTCGGTGGTCCCCACTGGCGGGGCCGAACAGGCGCTCGACACGCCAAGCGCAGTGCAGAGCGGCATCAAAATCAACCGCCCCTTCACGGTCGCGGCCAATACGCTGAGCGACCTGGTGCTGGACTTCGATGCGTGCAAGTCGGTTGTCACGCGCGGCAACGGCTCCTTTGGCCTCAAGCCGGTGGTGACCGCAGTGCCGATGTTGGTAAGCGGATCCTTGACCGGTGTGGTTGCCTCGGCGCCGGGCGCCCAGGTCTTTGCTGAACGCAACGGCGTAGTGGTCAAGGCGACGGTTGCTGACGGCAACGGCAACTTCACGCTGTCGCCGATTGAGCAGAGCAGCACCGCCGGCAACGTCGATGTGGTGATCGTGCCAACGTCGACCACCGGGCGCGGCACCGGCATCGTCCGCGGTGTACCGGTCGTGGCAGGCAGCAGCACCGCCGTCGCAACCGCGGCGGCACCGCTCAACCTGCCGGCTTCGACGTTTGGCAGGGTTTCGGGCACGGTCACGCCGGCCAGTTCGGAAGCAACGATCCGAGCCTTGCAGCGAACCGGCGGCGGCACCTTTGAGATTGCCGCCACGGCGGCAGCGTCCGACACCGGCGCCTACAGCCTGTTCGCTGCGCAGCCGGCACTGCCGCTGTCTGGGCCTGCGGTTGGCACATACGTGGCCCCGCTGCCGGCAGGCGGTATCCCGCTGACGCAGGATGGCTCCGTGGCAGGCAAGTACAGCATTCAGGGTACCAGCAACTCCGGCACGGTCATCACCCAGCAGGTCACTGTGACCACGACGGGCCTGACCCAGAACTTCGCATTCTGATGCGCGGGTGCCAGTGCTGGCACCCAAATCCATCGAAAGAAAACACAGATGAAATTCCTATGCTTAACTGCACTGGCCGCTACACTCCTGGCCGGCTGCGCTGTCTATACGCCGGGGGTGGCAGTCATGGCACCGGCCGGCGTGGTCGTTGATCCAGGTCCCGGCCCCGGCTTTTGCCCGCCCGGACAGGCAAAGAAAGGACGCTGCTGACGAGCGGCACTACGTTTATTTCATGCACGTGCAAGACGAATAGAAGGAATCACATGAACAAGATCCGCTTGTATTCCCTGATTGCAGTGACAACCCTGACGGCCACCTCTATGGCCGCCCATGCACACGGTGGCGGAGGTGGCATGGGTGGGGGCATCAGGGCCGGCGGTGATTTCGGTGGGCGCTCGGCCAGCCATATCAGCGCCGAGGGGCTGCGCAATAGCAATGGCCCCGATGCGATGGACCGCGATAAAGGGCGGGCACGGGCCGCGGACCGCTCCAGACTGCAATCGGGTAGCCATCACACCAAAACCCCATCGCACGGCGGCAGGCATTAATAGAGAAGATAGAAGACCGCGCCAAACCGGGGGCTGACTAAGCGGCAAGGCGGTGGGCTTCTCCTCATGAGATGGGCGGATACCATCGTTCAACGTAAGATCGGAGCTGGTTATTGAGCACCGCGGTCCGGATTTGCAGCAGGTTGTGCGCGTGCCGAGGCCGCCAGGCCATTTGCTGCCGTTTGACGAACCGCTTGCTGATCACTGTGAGCGTCAAGTGCTCGGGAACGAGGACGCGTCGCCAAACCAGCGGGCTCAGGCCGCGCAGAGCAATTCGAAGTTGAAGGACGCAGGTCGCCGGCCCAGGATCGGAAGCCATGCGTGCATTGCGGGTGCCTCATCGGCCTCTCGCCAGTGGTCCGCTCGTTTGCCCCCGTTTTGGCGCGGTCTCCTGGCAGCCAGGTGACGACGGCCTCGTCGCCTCGTCCAAACAATGGCTACGCACCGTGGAAACCGGCCCGACGCGGAAGCGCTCAGCACACTAGGTGGAACGTCACCAGAGTCTTTGCGCCACGGCAAACTACGAGAAGGCCGACATTAAGGCTGACTGATACGGTCCGCGCACCACACGCTCTTCGAGCCCGCTCGCGTCGCCATCGACAATGCCTGCGCCCTCTCATCCGTCCAGAGTCTTTGCGCTATCGACTACGGCCAAACGTACTTCAATCGATGAACCCATGGGCGCGACCTCAGCTCAATAGCCGTTCAGTTTATTCAACCTGACATTCGTGGTTTGATATCCGCAACGATCGCGGGACATAGTTTCGCACGGGACATAGTCGAGCTATGGCCTGCAGGCCATAGACTTGAAAGCACCGTTCGCTACCTAGGCATCGAGGTGGACGATGCCCTAGAGATGGCGGAAGAAACCGAGGTTCCGGTTCGCCCTTATTCTTCTTGATATTTGAGCTGAGCTTCTTGGTATGTGCGCGTCCGCCGGGCGATAACCTGGGAGGCAAAGGGGGTGGCGGAATTTCCGAATACAGCAGCCGGCCACCGCGACATTCGCCTGTTGGCGCCCGCCGCAGCCGCTCTGGAGGAACAGAAGGCGCTGACGTTCATGACCGAGCTGGACGGCCCCGTATTCACGACCGCCGGAGGGGAGCGGTTCTCCGGGTCGCACCAAGTGTGGCGTGTCTGGCAGTCGGCGCTCAAGCGAGCGGGCGTTCGGTACCGAAATCCGTATCAGACCAGGCACACGTACGCCTCGATGATGCTGTCGGCTGGAGAGCACCCGATGTGGGTGGCCAAGCAGATGGGACACGCTGACTGGACGATGATCGCCCGGGTGTATGGCCGCTGGATGCCGTCGGCAGACGCCGAAGCGGGCAATCGGGCCGTGGAGAAGTTCGCTGGAAATGCTGGCAAGTTTGCTGGCAAATCCACTGCAAAAACCGGCAAAAACGGGCTAAATTTTTGACAGCCAGAATACTTAAACCGTTGATTTTAAAAGGACTTTGGTGCGAGGGAGGGGACTCGAACCCCTACACCATTGCTGGCGTCAGGACCTAAACCTGGTGCGTCTACCAATTTCGCCACCCTCGCAGTCCCTGCGGCGTGCATCCCTGGCGGGAGGCCGCTGTGCTCGTTGATTTGCAGGCGGGCCAGGCAGCGATGGGAGTGATCACAAAGCACAAAAGCAAACAGGCGGCTGAAACTGCCCGCCTGGCTTTGTGTTACCCGTGCTGCCGGCGCACTTTGCGCATGCAGCGCAACGAGGCAGCGGATTCTAGCGCAAAGCGCCGCGGGAATCCAGCCCCCTCGTGCTACCTGAGGCATCTGGCTGGCCGTCGCCTCCGTTCAGCGCCTGGTTTTGATAAACGCCAGCACAAGCACGGTGGCGCCAGCCTCGAGCGCAGCGACAAAGTACAAGCCCGCCGAGAGCCGCCCGGTACTGGTCTTGAACCACCCGATCATGTACGGCGCAACGAAGCCTGCCAGGTTGCCGATCGAGTTGATCAGGGCAATCCCGCCGGCTGCGGCGGTACCGGCCAGAAAGGCTGAGGGCAACGACCAGAACACCGGGAAAGCCGCCAGAATGCCAATGGAAGCGATGGTCAGCGCAATCAGCGCCAGTACCGCGCTGTGCAGCCACATGCCGGTCAGGACCAGCCCGGCGGCGGCCATCAGCGTGGCCAGCGCGCAGTGCAGGCGGCGTTCGCCGGTGCGGTCGGAGTGGATGCCGTTCCAGACCATGGCAAGCGTGCCTGCGATAAAGGGGATGGCGGAGACCAGTCCGATCTGCAGGTTGCCTTGTACGCCTAGCTCTTTGATGATGGATGGCGACCAGAAGGCGATGGTGGCGTTGCCGCTGACCACGCAGAAGTAGATGGCGGCGCAGATCCAAACGCGCGAGTTGGTGAAGGCGGCGCGCAGGGAGGAGTGCTTGGCGGGGTCGCGGTTTTCGGCTTCGATCTCGCGGGTTACGAGGTCGCGTTCGCTGGCGGTGAGCCATTTGGCGCTGATGGGCTTTTCGGGCAGGTACATCAGCACGGCGATGCCGGCGAGTACGGAGGGGATGCCTTCGATGACGAACAGCCATTGCCAGTTGGCGAGGCCGTCGACGCCTTCCATGCTGCTCATGATGAAGCCGGCCAGCGGGCCGCCGATGACGCCGGCGATGGCGAAGGAGGTCATGAACAGGCCGTTGATGCGTGCGCGGCGCTGGGCCGGAAACCAGTAGGTCAGGTAGAGCACGACGCCGGGGAAGAAGCCGGCTTCGAATACGCCCAGCAGGAATCGCAGGGCGTAGAACTGCATCGGCGTCTTGACGAAGATCATCGCCATGGAGGCGAAGCCCCACAGGATGGTGATGCGGGCGAGCGTGCGGCGCGCGCCGATCTTTTCCAGCAGCAGGTTGCTGGGGACCTCAAACAGGAAGTAGCCGATGAAGAAGATGCCGGCGCCGAAGCCGTACACGGCTTCGCTGAATTGCAGGTCTTGCAGCATCTGCAGCTTGGCAAAGCCGACGTTGACGCGGTCAATCCAGGCGAGCACGAACAGGAAGACGAGGAAGGGGATCAGCCGTACCGCGATCTTGCGGTAGGCCTCGTTACGCTCGGCCGGGGTGTGGGCCGGGTTCTCCACGGCGACAGGGGCGCCGGTCATCACGGAAGACATCGGTGGTACTCCTTGGGTGTTGATTGACGGGGCCGCGCTGCTTGGTCGCGGCCCTCGGTTTTTCCGCCTGCTTACCGCAGCGCGGCTTCGATGGCGCCGGCTACCTGCAGCACGCGCGCGTCGCTTCCGTTCAGGCCGCCTACGCTCAGGCCGATGCCCTGCCCTGCCGCCGGCAACGGCAGCGATACCGCACAGCCGTCGAGGAAATTGAGCACGCTGGGGTTGCGCAGCACCAGGCCGTTGGTGGCGAAGAAGGCTTCGTCGCTTTCCAGCGCGTCCAGGCGCGGCGGGCGTACTGCCACGGTGGGCATCAGCCAGGCGTCGGCTTCGCGCAGCAGGCCGGCGGCGCGGGCCTGCATGGCGCGGCGTTCGGCCAGCAGTTCGATGTAGTCGGCCGCGCCAAGCTGTTCGCCGCGGCGGATGCGCATGGCGACGCGCTGGTCGTAGTCGTTGCCGCGCTCGGCCAGCAGTTGCTTGTGCCAGTGCCACGCTTCGGCCGCGGTCAGGCCGCCGCCGGCGTTGATCTGCGGCAGGCGCTTGAGTTCGGGGAAGTCGAACGGGATGATCCGCGCACCGAGCCGCGACAGCGTGGCCAGCGTTGCGTCGAAGGCTTGCGCCACCTCGGCGTCGAGGCCGTCGCAAACGAAATCGCGCGTCACCAGCAGGCGCAACCCTGCCAGCGGCGCGGGCCGGCTGTCCAGCGTTTCGCCGCTGACGATGGCGTCGAAGGCCGCGCAGCAGGCAACCGAGCGTGCCAGCGGGCCGGCCGAGTCGAGCGAGGTCGACAATGGCACGGCGCCGGCCAGCGGCACCCGGCTTGCGGTTGGCTTGAAGCCTGTCAGGCCACAGAACGCACTGGGGATGCGGATGGAGCCGCCGGTATCTGTGCCGAGCGCGGCCACGGCCATGTCGAGCGCCACGCTGACCGCGCCACCCGACGTGGAGCCGCCGGCGATGCGTGCTTCGTCGAAGGGCGTGCGCGGCGTGCCGTAGTGCGGGTTCAGGCCGAGCCCGGAGAACGCGAACTCGCTCATATTGGTGCGCCCGATCAGCACGGCGCCGGCAGCGCGCAGGCGTGCCACCACGGGTGCGTCGGCGCTCGCGGGGGCGCCGGCCAGTGCTTTCGAGCCAGCGCGGGTTACCTGTCCTTGCACGTCGAACAGGTCCTTGATGGAGATCGGCAGCCCGGCGAGCGGCGATGCCACCAGCCCCGCGGCGCGGGCCTGGTCGGCTGCGCGGGCCGCGGCGAGCGCGCCAGCGGCGTCGACTTCAAGGAACGCGGCGCCGCCGCCGTTGCGGTGGGCGTCGATACGGGCCAGAGCCTGCTCGGTCAGCGCAACGCTGGTGGTGCGGCCGGCAGCCAGATCGGCGGCGAGCGCGGCGATGGTTGGCAGCGCGGCGCTCATGGCGCCACCGCCAGGCATTCCACCCGATAGGCATGGCGCAGCGTGCGCTTGCGTACCGGATCATGCAGTTCCACTTCGAAGGCTTCGCCGCTGCCCAGTTCGCCGATCACGGCTTGCGTGCCGCAGAACATGGCGGTGCCGGCCGGCAGCTTGTCTTCGCCGGTCAGGCGCCGGATCAGGTCGCGCGGGTCGAGCAGGCGCGTTACCAGGCCTTCCTGATAGAGCTCGCGCTGACCGTTGCGAGTGCGCCAGCAGCGCATCTGCAACTGGTCCCAGTGCGCTGCCACGTCGGCGAAGCGCCAGAGTTCGGTACCCAGGGGCTTGGCGCACATCTGCTTGGAGACGGTGACGTCGTAGGCTTCGACCTTGCGGTCGGTGTGGTCGGAGCCCACACCGATGTACATCTCGTCCTTGGCCGCCAGCAGCACGAATTCGATTTCTCCGGAGGAATCCTCGCGCGGCACTTCGAGCAGCGCGTCGGTGGTCAGCAGCGAGGCGGCCAGCGGGTAGAAGCAAGGCACGGTGGTGGGCGGCTTGACGCCGATCTCTTCGAGCTCGCGGATGTGATGGTTGACGGCGTCGGCGTCGCGGCCAGTCCAGCCGGCGATGATGAGGCGCTGGATATCGAGGACGAGTTCGCCCTCGCCGGCTACCTGGAAGTGAAGTGTCGGCATTGGTTACTACCTTATCTGTTGCGGAGAAAATCGGTCAGATGGTCCGGATGATGTTCTTCCGGAATTCGTCAATGTGTTCGCGGATGGCCTCGCGCACCGCCGGTACGTCGCGCCGCTCAAGGGCGTCGATGATCACCCGGTGCTCCTGGTAGACGTTTTCCAGGTGCTGCGGGTCGGATAGCGAGAGAAACCAGAAGCGCGCCTGCTTCTCATGCAGGCTGCGCAGCAGGTCGGCCAGCACGCGATTGCGCGAGGCGGCCGACATGGCGGTATGGAATTTGAGGTCGAGCGCGGCGAGGCCGGCGATGTCGCGCCGCGCGATCAGGTCGGGAGAGCGCTCGACAATCTCGCGCATGGCCTTGAGATCGCTCTCGTGGGCGCGCTCGCATGCCAGCGTGGCGCACAGCACTTCGTTGGTGGCGCGCACTTCGATCATGTCGAGCACTTCATTGAGCGACAGCGGCGATACCAGCACGCCCTTGCGCGGCATGATCGACACCAGTCCTTCCACTTCCAGCCGGTGCAGCGCCTGATGCACCGGCGTGCGGCCCAGTCCGAGCAATGCCGCGACCTGCGCCTCGTTCAACGGCTCGCCCGGCCGGAACTCGCAGGAAATGATGCGCCGCTTGATCTCGGCATAGGCATGCTCGCGCATCGCGGCGCCGGTCGCCGCCCGCGATGGCGGATCAGCATTGTGATCAGCGCCGCCGACCAGCCGGATCGGGTTCGACATGATGGTTCCTGCGTGTTGAAGTTGTTGTGATACTAGTCTGATATTTCACTGAGCGTCAACCTGTGTTGGCTGCGGGTAAACACTTAAACCTGTGGCACCCGCATGGGCTGCCTTGTCATATTCTTGCTTCATCGCCCACCACGCTTCCATTCTCATATCGTCCGAAAAGTCTTACTGGACAATGATTTCCGGCAAATTCCGGAGACACGTGCGGCGAAAATCCGGCAGCTTTAGCGGCGCCGCTATTCCCAACGGAAGCCGGGCCGAATATCATTGATGCCAATCCATAAAATCGATAATCGATACAGTCGTATATTGGTGCAATATGCATTCATCGTGGTGCAGACTCCCAGCGATGGTGCCGCCACGATCGGTACGACGACGACGCGGAACCCGAACATGACCCGGCAAGACAAGCAGGAACCCAGCAACGGATCGCCAGACACCCCAAAAGAAAGCGGCGAAGAAGCCACTCGCGCGGACCCGCTGTTCAACCAGTCGCTGGAGAAAGGCCTGGATGTCCTGCGGGCCTTCAGCGCGGTGCATCGCACGCTCACCCTGGCCGAACTGGCCAGCCTGACCGGCATGACCAAGAGCTCCGCGCAACGCACCGTGCATACGCTGGAGACGCTGGGCTATGTGGCCAAGCACCCGCAGACGCGGCGCTTCCGGCTGACGCCCAAGGTAATGGAAATCGGCTACAACTATCTGTCCGCGGATGCGTTGATCCAGGCCGCCAGCCCTTACCTGTCGCAGCTCGCCAACGCCAGCGGCGAGACCGCCAACCTGACCGAGCCGGTCGGGCTGGAGATGGTCTACGTGGCGCAGCTGATGACGTCGAAATACATCCCGGTGCTGACGCCCGTCGGCATGCGTATTCCCATGTACTGCACCAGCAGCGGCCGCGCGTATCTCAGCACCCTGCCCGACGAGCAGGTCATGGCGATGCTGGAGAATTCGGCGCGCGTGGCGCGCACGCCGGCCACGCTGACCGATGTGGCGGCGATCTTCGAGACAGTGGTGGCTTGCCGCAGGGTGGGCTATGCCTGCAATAACGAGGAACTGTTCCTGGGCGATATGGGCGTGGGCGCGGCCATCGTCAACAGCCAGGGGCAGGCGGTGGGCGCGGTGCATGTATCGCCGCCCGCCAGCCGCTGGAGCATGGCCGAGGCGCAGAAGAAGCTGGCGCCGATGGTGATCGAATGCGCGTGGGCGATCTCGCGTTCGATCGCCCACTGAGATTGACGCGCGGCGGCGCGGGCGGCGCGCCTTAGCGCGCGTGCTCCAGCATCGCTTGCAGCAGCACGTTCGCGCCGGCCTCGATGTGCTCGGGCAGCGCATCTTCCAGCTCGTTGTGGCTGATGCCGTCCTTGCACGGCACGAAGATCATGCCGGTGGGCGCGCGCTGCGCCACGTAGACGGCATCGTGCCCTGCCCCGCTGACCACGTCCATATGCGGCAGCCCCAGCGCGGCGGCGGCGCGGCGCACGCTGTCCACGCATTCTTGCGCGAACACGCACGGCTCGAACTTCACCACCTGGCGGATCTCCACGCTCACCGCGCCGCGTTCCGCGATCTCCGCGAACGTGGTCCGCATGGCTGCGTCCATACGGTCCAGCCCCGCCTGCGACAGATTGCGGAAGTCCACCGAGAAATCCACCCGCCCGGGAATCACGTTGCGTGAGTTCGGCGTGACCTGCACATAGCCCACCGTGCCGCGCCCGTGCGGTGCCTCGGCCACGGCGATGCGATTGACCTCGTCGATCATGCGCGCCGCCGCCAGCATGGCGTCGTGGCGCAGCGCCAGCGGCGTGGGGCCGGCGTGGGCGTCCATGCCGGTCACGGCCACGTCATACCATTGCTGGCCGAGCGCGCCGGAGACCACGCCGATCGGCAGCCCGGCGGCTTCCAGCACGGGCCCCTGCTCGATATGCGCCTCGAAGTAGGCGGCGAACATGCCGCCCGGCACTTCGCCCACGGGCTGTTCGCCGCGATAGCCGATCTGCTCCAGGGCCTCGCCTACGCTGATGCCGTCCAGGTCGCGCTGGCCGCGTATGAACTCCGCCCCGAACACGCCGGCAAAGGCGCCCGAGCCCATCATCACCGGCGTAAAGCGGGTGCCCTCTTCGTTGGTCCAGAACGCCAGCTCCAGCGGCGCGCGGGTGACGATGCCCTGGTCGTTGAGCGTGCGCATCACCTCCAGGCCCGCCAGCACGCCGAAGTTACCGTCGAACTTGCCGCCGGAGGGCTGGGTGTCGATATGACTGCCGGTTGCCACCGCACGCGCACCGGGATCGCTGCCCGCGCGGCGCGCGAACACGTTGCCGACCTCGTCGGTACGCACGGCGAGCCCCGCTTCGCGGCACCAGCCGACCACCAGGTCGCGGCCCTGGCGATCCAGCTCGGTCAGGGCGATGCGGCACACGCCGCCCTTGGGCGTCGCGCCGATCTGCGCCAGGTCCATCAGCGATTGCCACAGGCGTGCTGCGTTGATGCGGGGAAGGTATTGCTGGTCCATGTCGGGAAGCCGGTTGGTTGGTTGGGAGACAGGCAGGGATCTCAGCAAAAAGCAGGCCATAGGCGATGCGAATCCTTTGGTCCATGTTTCATACATGGCCGGCGAGGGAGAGACGGCGGAACACCAGCGGTCAGCCTTGAAGCGCCACGAAACGCGGCTCGAAATGCAACTCGAAACGCAACTCGAAACGCAACTGGCATGTGACTTGCTTGATTACCTCCGACTACCCTTCCCCCACCCAGGAGCCTTGCCCGTGACCGTCTTTTCTTCCGACCCCGTAAGAAGCGTGAAACCCGGCCTGAAAACCTTCGCTGCCGCCGCTGCCATTGCCTCCGTCTCCCTACTTGCGTTGCCAGGCACGGCGATGGCCGAGAAGGTGCTGCGCATCGGCATGACCGCCGCCGACATCCCGCGCACGCTGGGCCAGCCCGACCAGGGCTTCGAAGGCAACCGCTTTACCGGCATCCCGATGTACGACGGGCTGACCCAGTGGGATCTCTCGAAGGGCAACGGCCCGAGCCTGCTGATTGCCGACCTGGCCACGGAATGGAAAGTCGATGCCAAGGACAAGACCAGGTGGGTCTTCAAGCTGCGCCCCGGCGTGAAGTTCCACGACGGCTCGCCGTTCAATGCGGATGCCGTGGTGTGGAACGTGGGCAAGGTGCTCGACAAGACCGCCAGGCAGTTCGATCCCAGCCAGGTCGGCGTGACCGCCTCGCGCATGCCCACCTTGCGTTCGGCCAGGAAGATCGACGACCTGACCATTGAGCTCATCACCTCGGAGCCTGACTCCTTCCTGCCGTACAACCTGAGCAACCTGTTCATGGCTTCGCCCACGCAATGGGAGAAGAAGCTCGCTGCGGTACCGGCCTCGGTGACGGATCCGGCGGAGCGTTCCAAGCAAGCGTGGGTAGCCTTCGCCGCCGACGCCTCGGGCACCGGCCCGTTCAAGATGAGCCGCTTCGTGCCGCGCGAGCGGCTGGAACTGGTGAAGAACGCGCAGTACTGGGATGCCAGGCGCGTGCCCAGGATCGACAAGGTGGTGATGCAGCCGATGCCCGAAGCCAATGCGCGCACCGCCGCCCTGCTGTCGGGCCAGGTCGACTGGATCGAGGCGCCGGCACCGGATGCGGTGGCGCAGATCAAGAGCCGCGGCTTCGAGGTCTACGCCAATGCGCAAGCGCATATGTGGCCGTGGCAGCTGTCCTTCGCGCCCGGATCGCCCTGGCTCGACAAGCGCGTGCGCCAGGCCGCCAACCTGTGTGTCAACCGTTCCGGCCTGAAGACGCTGCTGGGCGGCTATATGGCCGAGGCCAAGGGCATTGTCGAGCCGGGCAACCCGTGGTGGGGCAATCCCAAATTCGATATCAGGTACGACGCCAACGCCGCGCGCAAGCTGATGCAGGAAGCGGGCTACTCCGCCGCCAGGCCGCTCAAGGTGAAGGTGCAGGTATCGGCTTCGGGCTCTGGCCAGATGCAGCCGCTGCCGATGAACGAGTATGTGCAGCAGAACCTGAAAGAGTGCTTCATCGACGTCGATTTCGACGTGGTCGAATGGAACACGCTCTTCACCAACTGGCGCATCGGCGCCAAGGACCCGAGCGCGCACGGCGCCAACGCGGTCAACGTGAGCTTTGCGGCGATGGATCCGTTCTTCGCCATGGTCCGCTTTGTCAGCACCAAGACGCAGCCGCCGGTCTCGAACAACTGGGGCTACTTCGGCAACGCGGAGTTCGACAAGCTGATCGAAACCGCGCGCACCTCGTTTGACGACAAGGGGCGCGACGCGGCGCTGGCCAGGCTGCATGCGCGCATCGTGGAAGAAGCGCCTTTCGTGCTGATCGCGCATGACGTCGGCCCGCGCGCCATCTCCAGGAAGGTCAAGGGCGTGGTGCAGCCGCAGAGCTGGTTTATCGACATCGCCACCATGTCGATGGACTAAGCAGCGCATTACGCAGCTCGCGTGCGTGGCCGGTCCCGGGCCGGCCACGCACAGCGCAATCAAGAGAATGTCCGGCCGGCACGCATCGGCCAGTCACCCCGCAAACCACGGCAGGCGCCCGCGCCTGCCTTCCCGGCCACGATCATGTTCTACCTGCTGCGCCGCTTCATCTATGCGATCCCCATCCTGCTAGGGGTCGCCCTGCTCTGCTTCTCGCTGGTCCATATCGCACCAGGCGACCCGCTGGTGTCGGTGCTGCCGCCCGATGCTTCCGAGGACCTGCGCCGCCAGCTCACCGCGCTGTATGGCTTCGATAAGCCCTTTCTCGAACAATTCCTGCACTGGCTCACCCGCGCGCTGCATGGGGACCTCGGCACCTCCATCGCCACCAACCGCCCGGTGATGAGCGAAGTGATGACGGCGGTGATCAACTCGGTCCGGCTGGCCGCGGTGGCCACGCTGATCGGTTTTACCTTCGGCTGCCTGTTCGGCTTCGTGGCCGGCTACTTCCGGGATTCCGCCGCAGATCGCACCGCCTCCTTCCTGTCCGTGTTCGGCGTGAGCATGCCGCACTACTGGCTGGGCATGGTGCTGGTGATCGTGTTCTCGGTCTTCCTCGGCTGGCTGCCCGCCACGGGAGCGGGCCCGGGTGGTTCCGGCGACTGGGCGTGGGACTGGGAACATATCCAGTACATGGTGCTGCCGGCGGTGACGATGTCGGTGATCCCGATGGGCATCGTGGCCCGCACCATCCGCGCGCTCGTTGCGGAAATCCTCTCCAATGAATTCATCGTCGGCCTGAAGGCGCGCGGCCTGTCGGAACTGGCGGTGTTCCGCCATGTGCTGAAAAACGTGGCGCCTACCGCGCTGTCGGTGATGGGCCTGCAACTCGGCTACCTGCTGGGCGGCTCCATCCTGATCGAGACCGTGTTCTCCTGGCCCGGCACGGGTTTCCTGCTCAACTCGGCGATCTTCCAGCGCGACTTCCCGCTGCTGCAGGGGACCATCCTCGTGCTCGCCGTGTTCTTCGTGCTGCTGAACCTGCTGGTCGATGCGCTGCAAACCCTGTTCGACCCGCGCATCCAGCGCAACTGACGCCGTAATTGACGCTATCAAGGAATCCGGGAGTCTCCATGGAAATGACTTTGACGAAGCCCGCCGCGCTGCCTGTCGTGCAGCGTTCGCCAGGCTACTGGACCACCGTAGGCCGGCGCCTGCTGCGCAACAAGCTGGCGATGCTGGCCGCGCTGATCCTGCTGGCGCTGGTGCTGATGGCGATCTTCGCGCCAGTGCTGATGCCGGCGGATCCCTACGCCGCTTCCATCCTCAAGCGCCTCAAGCCCGTCGGCACGGAGCACTACCTGCTTGGCACCGACGAACTCGGGCGCGACATGCTGTCCCGCCTGATGCTGGGTGCCCGCCTGTCGCTGTTCATGGGCATTACGCCGGTGCTCATCGCCTTCGCGGTCGGCAGCGCGCTGGGCATCGTGGCGGGCTACGCCGGCGGCTGGACCAATACCGTGATCATGCGGCTGGTCGATATCCTGTACGCCTTCCCCTCGGTGCTGCTGGCCATCGCGCTGTCGGGCACGCTGGGGGCGGGTGTGGGCAATGCGCTGCTGTCGCTGACCATCGTGTTCGTGCCGCAGATCGTGCGCGTGGCGGAAAGCGTGACCACGCAGGTACGCAACCGCGAGTTCGTCGACGCGGCACGCGCCTCGGGCGCGTCGTCGCTGACCATCGTGCGCGCCCATGTGCTCAACAACGTGCTGGGACCGATCTTTGTCTATGCCACCAGCCTGATCTCGGTCTCGATGATCCTGGCCTCGGGCCTGTCCTTCCTGGGACTTGGCGTCAAGCCGCCCGAGCCGGAATGGGGCCTGATGCTCAACACGCTGCGCACGGCGATCTATACGCAGCCGTGGGTTGCCGCGCTGCCCGGCGCGATGATCTTCCTGACCTCGATCTCCTTCAACCTGCTCGCCGACGGCATCCGCTCGGCGATGGAAATCAAGGACTGACGCCATGACCGATGCCATGACCGACACCCTGCTCAATGCCGACGTGGGCGGCCCGGCGCAGCCGCTGGTGATCGCGCGCGACCTGATCAAGCACTTTCCGCTCAAATCGAAGCTGCCCTGGCAGCGCGGCGGCGAGGTTCGCGCCGCCGA
>NZ_JFJV02000240.1:79765-88123 GCF_000611145.1 Cupriavidus sp. SK-3
CGACGGCGTCAGCTTCGAAGTCAGGAAGGGAGAGACGCTGGGCGTGGTCGGTGAATCCGGCTGCGGCAAGTCCACCACCGCGCGGCTGCTGATGCAGCTGATCGAGCAGAACAGAGGAGAGCTGATCTTCGATGCGCTGGGCGTCGGATCGGCGCAGTTGCCCATGAAGCGCTACCGCAGCCAGGTGCAGATGGTCTTCCAGGACAGCTACTCCTCGCTCAACCCGCGCCTGACCATCGAGGAATCCATCGCCTTTACGGCGCGCGTGCACGGCATCAGCGCCAGCGAAGCCACCGCGCGTGCCCGCGCCCTGCTGGATCGCGTGGGCCTGGAGCCAACGCGCTTCGCCGGACGCTATCCGCACGAGTTGTCCGGCGGGCAGCGCCAGCGCGTGAACATCGCGCGCGCGCTGGTACTGCGCCCGCGCCTGGTGATCCTCGACGAAGCCGTGTCGGCACTCGACAAATCGGTGGAAGCGCAGGTGCTGAACCTGCTGCTCGACCTCAAGGCCGAATTTGACCTCACCTATGTCTTTATCAGCCACGACCTGAACGTGATCCGCTACCTGTGCGACCGCGTGATGGTGATGTACCTGGGCAAGGTGGTGGAGGTGGGCGATACCGAGACGCTGTACGCCAACCCGTCGCATCCCTACACCCGCGCGCTGCTGGCCTCGATGCCGGCAATGGATCCGGACCACCGCACGCTGGTCGCGCCGCTGGCGGGCGATCCGCCCAACCCGATCAACCCGCCGTCCGGCTGCAGCTTCCATCCTCGCTGCGCCATGGCCGAAGACGTGTGCTCGCGCCGCGCGCCGGTGCTGTCGGACGCGCTGGCCGGGCATCCCGTGGCCTGCCTGATGGCCAACGCCGGCGGCGGCCCCAGCCGGCAGATGCCGGCGGCCGCCAGTCCGCTCGCTGCAACGATTTGAGGGCCTCACCGTGACTGCATCCAACCACACTCCAGAACCGCAGACTGCCGCGCCCATGGTATCGGTGCGCGATTTGCGCGTCACCTTCTCCGGCGGCGGCAAGACCATCCGCGCCGTCAACGGCGTATCGCTGGAAGTTGCGCCGGGCGAGGCGCTCGCCCTGATCGGCGAATCCGGCTCGGGCAAGAGCGTGACGCTGCGCGCGCTGATGCGGCTGCATCCGCCGCGCCGCACCCGCATGGAAGGCGAGATCCGCATCGACGGCGCCGACGTCACCGCGCTGGATTCGCGCGGGCTGGCCCGCCTGCGCGGCGGCACCGTGGCAATGGTGTTCCAGGAGCCCCTGCTGGCGCTGGACCCCGTCTACACGGTCGGCCAGCAGATCATCGAATGCATTCGCACCCATGCCCGCGTGTCCGCCGCCGAAGCGCGCCAGCGCGCCCTGCGGGCGCTGGAGGCGGTGCGCATTCCCAGCCCGGAGCGGCGGCTGGCGGCTTATCCGCACGAGATGTCCGGCGGCATGCGCCAGCGCGCCATGATCGCGCTGGCGCTGTCGGCCAACCCGAAGGTGCTGCTGGCCGACGAGCCCACTACCGCGCTGGACGCCACCGTGCAGATCCAGGTGCTGATCCTGCTGCGGGAACTGCAGCGCGAGCTGGGCTTGTCAATCGTGTTCGTCACCCATGACATCGGCGCGGCGGTGGAGATCGCCGAGCGCGTGGCCGTGATGTACGGCGGGCGCATTGTCGAGGAAGGCCCGATCCGCACCATCCTGCGGGCCGCGCGCCATCCCTACACCATGGCACTGCTGCAAAGCCGCCAGCACGGCATGGACCGGGGCCAGCGGCTGCAGACCATTGCCGGTTCGCCGCCCGACCTGTCCGCCTTGCCGCCCGGCTGTAGCTTCGCCCCGCGTTGCCCGCAAGCGCGTGCGCAATGCCTGGAGGCAGTGCCGCAGAGCGTCGCGCTGGGCGGCGGTCATCGCGTAAGCTGCGTACTGGCTACCGAGCCAGTTGCCATCGCGCAGGCCGTGGCTTGAGCCGTGCGCTCCGTGCAAGAGCGCACGGCCACAAGTTGCATGCTTTGCCCGCCGTGCAGTCCGTGCCAATATCACCTTTACTGATTGCTTCCCACACCGCTAACCGCATCCATGAACCTGGCCAGCCATCCCTCCCACGCCTTCCTTCCCTACCCGGCAGCGCCGGTCGCCAACGCCGCGAGCGGGCCGCTCTCCGGCCTCACCTTCGCCGCCAAGGACTTGTTCGACGTCGCCGGCTACCCCACCGGCGGGGGCAACCCCCATGTGCTGGCGATGTCGGGCATCAAGACCGCCACCGCCCCAACCGTGCAACGCCTGCTTGACGCCGGCGCCGCCTTCGTCGGCAAGACCCACACCGATGAGCTGGCGTTCTCGATGAACGGGAAGAATGCCCACTACGGCGCGCCGGTCAATGGCGCGGCACCGGGACGCATCACCGGCGGCTCGTCATCGGGCTCGGCCTCGGCGGTATCCAACGGGCTTTGCGACTTCGCGCTAGGCACCGACACCGGCGGCTCGGTGCGCGCCCCGGCCAGCCATTGCGGGTTGTTCGGCATCCGCCCCACGCACGGACGCATCTCGCTCGCGCAATGCCTGGCCCTGTGTGACAGTTTCGATACCTGCGGCTTCTTCGCGCGCGATATCGGCACCTTTGCGCGCGTGGCCGGAGTGCTGCTCGGGGACGATGCAAGGCCGCTGCCCGCCAGCCCGCGCCTGCTGCTCGCCGAAGACCTGTTCCGCATGCCCACCCCTGCCGCGCTGGACGCGCTGCTGCCGGTGGTCGGCGGCATAGAGGCCGCCTTCGGCAAAGCCACCCCCGTCACGGTCGCGGATCGCGCGCTGGAAGATATCTGGTGGGCCTTCCGCTATGTGCAAGGCTGGGAAGCCTGGCAAACCGACGGCGCCATGATCGAGCAGTACGGCCTGCAGCTCGGCCCGGACGTGGCCGCACGGTTTGCCTTCTCCAAGAGCGTCACGGCCGCGCAATTCGAAGCATCCAGTGCCATCCGCCGCGCCTTCACCGCCCACCTCGCGGCGCTGCTCGGTAACGACGGCATCCTGATCCTGCCGACCATGCCGGACATCGCGCCGCTGTCGGACGCCGCCGGCGAGGAACTGGAGACCTACCGCAACCGCTCCGCCCAGACCCTCTGCCTGGCGCCCCTGTCCGGCTTTCCCCACCTGAGCCTGCCTCTGGCCAGCCGCGCCGGCGCACCGCTCGGCATCTCGCTGATGGGCCCCGCCGGCAGCGACCGCAGCCTGATTGCATTTGCAGAAAAGCTGGTGATGGCACTAAGCTGAACCACTACCCCGATTCCCCCCCAAGGAGAGCCTGAATGGCCCGCATCCGTATCACCGCCGGCGGTTACCAGTTTGTCGCCGAAACCAATCCCGATGCCCCACAGACCGTGGCGGCCTTCACCAAGCTGCTGCCCTACCGGCAAAAGCTGATCCACGTCCGCTGGAGCGGCGAAGGCTGCTGGATTCCGCTGGGCGAATTCAAGCTGGGCGTGGACTTCGAGAACCACACCAGCCACCCGTCGGTGGGCGACATCCTGTTCTACCCCGGTGGCTACAGTGAAACCGAGATCATCCTGGCGTACGGCAGTTGCTGCTTCGCCAGCAAGATGGGGCAACTGGCGGGCAACCATTTCCTGACGATCGTGGAAGGCAAGGAGAACCTGCGCGCGCTGGGCACCAAGGTGCTGTGGGAAGGGGCGCAGGATGTGAGTTTTGAATTGATGTAAGGCGCGCGATGCGTGCTCGGCGGCGTTAGCCGTCCGAGCACGATCCAGGGCATGTTCAGCGTGCCAGGACTGCCGCGCCCGCTTCCGGCGCCTTCACCCGGAACCACGCCGCATACAGCGCCGGCAGGAACAGCAGCGTCAACGCCGTGGCAATCACCAGCCCGCCCATGATCGCCACCGCCATCGGCCCCCAGAACACCGAGCGCGACAACGGGATCATGGCCAGCACGGCGGCCGCGGCGGTCAGGATGATCGGGCGGCAGCGGCGCACGGCCGACTCGACGATGGCTTCCCAGACCGGCGCGCCGGCGCTGATGTCCTGCTCGATCTGGTCGACCAGGATCACCGAGTTGCGGATGATCATGCCCAGCAGCGCGGTGATGCCAAGCTGCGCCACAAAGCCCATCGGCGCGCTCAGCAGCAGCAGCGTGGCGGCCGCCCCGATCAGCCCCAGCGGCCCGGTCAGGAACACCATCAGCGAGCGCGAGAAGCTGTGCAACTGCAGCATCAGCAGCGTGAAGATGATGAAGATGCACAGCGGCAACTGCGCGGCAATCGACGCGCCAGCCTTGCCGCTTTCCTCTTCCGCCCCGGCCACGGTGATGCGGTAGCCCGCCGGCAGCGTGGCGCGCAGCTTGTCCAGCTTGGGATTGATCTGCGCCGTCACGGTGGGGCCCTGGATGCCTTCCACCACATCGGACTGCACGGTCACGCCGAAGTCGCGGTTCTCGCGCCAGATCACGCCAGGCTCGGAGCGGAACGCGATGCGCGCTACCTGGGTCAACGGCACCACGCGGCCGCTGGCGGTGGGCACCTGCATGTTCTGCAGGTCGGACATGGCGTCGCGTTCGTTGCGCGGCGCGCGCATCAGGATGTCGATCAGCTTGTCGCCATCGCGGTACTGCCCCACGGCCACGCCGCTCAGCACGGTCTGCGTCACGCGCGCGATGGCGGTGGTGCTGACGCCGAGCGCGCGTGCCTTGTCCTGGTCGATATCCAGGCGCAGCACCTTGACGCTCTCGTTCCAGTTGTCATTGACGCCCAGCGTGTTCGGGTTGGCGCTCATCACGGCCCTGACTTCGTCGGCCAGCTTGCGCACACCGCTGGCATCCGGCCCGATGACCCGGAACTGCACCGGATAAGCTACCGGCGGCCCGTTCGGCAATAGCTTGACGCGTCCGCGCAACTGCGGGAAATCGCTCGCCAGCAGGCTGACGACGCGCTGGCGCACGCGGTCGCGCAGTGCCACCCCGGCCGGCATCACGATCACCTGCGCCACATTGGTCTGCGGGAAGATCTGGTCGAGCGGCAGGTAGAAGCGCGGCGCGCCGCTGCCCACGAAGGTGGTCAGGCTGGCGATCTCGCGGTCCCCGCGCAGCGCGGCCTCGAAGCGCTTGGCCTCGGCCTCGGTCTGCGCGAAGCTGGTGCCCTCGGGCATCCACAACTCCACCATCAGCTCCGGCCGGCTCGAATCCGGGAAGAACTGTTTCTCGACGAACTTGAAGGCGTACAGGCCAAGGCCGAAGGCCACCAGGGTGATGACGATCACCGTCTTGCGCCAGGTCACGCACCAGTTCACCAACTGGCGGAAGCGGTTGTAGAACGGCGTGTCGAACACCTCATGCTGCTCGCCCTCGCCGGCCGGCCTGGACTTGAGCAGCAGGTAGCCCAGGTAGGGCGTGAAGTAGACCGCGGCCAGCCAGGACAGCACCAGCGCCATCGCGGTCACGGCAAAGATGGCGAAGGTGTACTCGCCCACGGTGGAACGCGCCAGCCCTACCGGCAGGAAGCCGGCGGCGGTGATCAGCGTGCCGGTCAGCATCGGCATCGCGGTGGAGGTGTAGGCAAAGGTGGCCGCCTCCATCTTGGAGAAGCCCTCCTCCAGCTTGCGCACCATCATCTCCACCGCGATGATGGCGTCGTCGACCAGCAGCCCGAGCGCCACGATCAGTGCCCCGAGCGATATCTTGTGCAGCCCGATGCCGAACATGTTCATGAAGAGGAACGTGACGGCGAGCACCAGCGGAATGGTCAGCGCCACCACCAGCCCCGGCCGCACATCCAGCCGCAGCGGCCTGGTGTGCAGGCCGAGCGAGACAAAGCTCACGCCCAGCACGATCACCACCGCTTCGATCAACACATGCACGAACTCGCCAACCGAGCGCTCGACCGCGTCGGGCTGGTTCTGCACCTGATCCAGCTCGATGCCGACCGGCAACTGCCCGCGCAAGCCATCCGTCGCGGCGCGCAGGTTCTTGCCCAGCGCGATGATGTCGCCGCCCTTCTCCATCGAGATGCCCAGCCCGATCACTTCCTTGCCCTGGAAGCGCATCTTGCTCGCCGGCGGATCGACATAGCCGCGGTAGACGTGGGCGATATCGCCCAGGCGGATGTTGGCAGTGCCGTTGGGGCCGCGCAGCACCAGGTTTTCCAGGTCGGCCACCTTGGCGAACTGTCCCGACAGGCGCACCTGCAGGTTGTCGCCAGGCGTCACCAGCACGCCGCTGGCGGTCATGCTGTTCTGCTGGGATATCTGGTCCGAGATCGCATTGATGTCCAGGCCGAGCTGGGCAAAGCGCGCCTGGTTGAATTCGATATAGACCTTCTCGTCCTGCAGCCCGATCAGCGCGACCTTGGCCACCGACGGCACGCGCAGCAGTTGCTGGCGCACCAGGTCGGCGTATTCGCGCAGTTCCTTGTAGTTGAAGCCATCGGCGGACAGCGCGTAGATCGAGCCGTACACGTCGCCGAACTCGTCGTTGAAGAACGGCCCGCGCACGCCGGGCGGCAGCGTCTGCGCGATGTCGCCGACCTTCTTGCGCACCGTGTACCAGATCTGCGCCGTGTCCTTTGCCGGCGCGGTGTCCTTGAGCTGGAAGATCACCGTGGTCTCGCCGGGCTTGGAGAAGCTGCGGATCTTGTCGGCGTAGGGCACCTCCTGCAACTGGCGCTCGATCTTGTCGGTGACCTGCACCGCGATCTGCTCGGCGGTGGCGCCAGGCCAGAACGCCTGCACCACCATCACCCGGAAGGTGAAGGGCGGGTCTTCGTCCTGGCCGAGCTGGAAGAACGCGAAGAGCCCGCCCAGCAGCAGCACCACCAGCAGGTAACGGGTCAGCGGCTGGTGCTCCAGGGCCCAGCGGGAGAGATTGAAACGGGAATGGTCCATGCTGCGCGCCCTAGTTGCGCACGGCCGGCGCGGACGCCACCGCCTGCAGCGGCCTCACTTTCTGGCCGGGCTTGAGCAGGTGCACGCCCGCGGTGACGATGGTTTGCCCGGCGGACAGCCCCTGCCTGACCTGGACCTCGTTGCCCTGCAGTTCGCCCAGGGTGACCGCGACCGGCTGCACGGTGCCCTTGGCAGCGTCATACACCCAGACCTGGTTGCTACCCTGTTGCTGCAGCAGCGCGGAAAGCGGCACGCGCAGCGTGGCGTTGTCGCCGGTGCGGGTGAACGTCACCACGGCGGTCATGCCGAACTTGAAGTCCGGCGGCGGGTTGGGCACGCTGACGCGGGCCGCATAGGTACGCGTAACCGGGTCGGCCATCGGGGATATCTCCCGCACGCGGCCTGGCAGGGGACGGCCGGGCTCGGCCCAGGTCCGCACCGTCACGTCGGAAATGCCGCGCAGGCGCTCGACCTGGTCTTCCGGCAACCCGACCGCCACCTCTTTCTCGGCGGTTTGCGCCACCCGGACAACCGACTGGCCTGCCGAGACCACTTGGCCAACCTCCGCTTCGATCAGCGTCACCACGCCGTCCGCGTCGGCGGTCAGGACGCCATAGGCAGTCTGGTTGGACTGGTTGCGCAGCCCGGCCTCGGCCTGGCGCAGGCGGGAGACGGCGGAGTCATAGGTGGCCTGGCGGCGTTGCTGCTCGGCGGCGCTGATGAATTTCTTGGCGAACAGTTCGTTGTAACGCTTGAGATCGGCCTCGGCGAGGTCGCGATCGGTCCTGGCCGCGTCGTACTGGGCACGCGAGCCCGCTTCCGCCAGGCTCAGGTCGGTGGGATCGAGCCTTGCGAGCGGCTGGCCCTTGCGGACGGTGGCGCCCACATCGACCAGGCGGGCCGCGATCTTGCCCCCGACGCGAAAGCCCAGCCGTGATTCGATCCGGGGCCGCACGTCGCCGGAGAACTCGAGATCGGTCTTGCCCGCGCCGGGCTGCACCTGCATCAATCGCACGGGGCGGATTTCAGGTGGGCGCTCGGGCTGGCGATTGCAGCCACCCAGCACCAGCAAACCCGCAAGTACCGGCACCATGAGCCGCGCGCGGGCCGGCAGCGCGCGTAGGGCGGTATCCGCCATCGCCGCAGCAACTCCGCTGGCATCCACCACCGTGGAAAAAGGCACATCGACGGCCGCAACTTCCGGCCTGGGAGAAGGCACTGGCATGAGTTAAGCGAGGAATCGGTGAAACAGCGGGCACTGTGGAAGGCGGCGCGTTAGTTAATAACTCACCGGTCAGCAATATATAGGGGACCACCCGAAGGCGTCAAACCACACTGGAAAAACATGTAACGAAAAAAGCACTATTCAGGTGACAAACAGGCCGGCGATCCAATGTGGCGCAAAAAATCGCGGCGCGGCGCGGCGTAATGTCGCAGACGCCATTGTTGCCGGCTGGCGCGCAGCCTGCCC
>NZ_JFJV02000240.1:88132-94594 GCF_000611145.1 Cupriavidus sp. SK-3
TGCCGCGCCAGCCATCACTGCTGGCTGGCGCCGATGGCGCACCGCAAGGCCATTAGAGGGCAATGCTACAATCCGGCCCGTCGCTCGCGCGGCCTCACCACGAATCGCGGGGCGGCTTTCACCCACGTTCCCGGCTCCTGGCGCTGCCATGGCACGTCCCGCGAAGACGCGTGCCGCCGGTTGCACCCAGGCCGGCCCCCATGTTCCGCCAGACAGGCCGCGGCGACGCCCGCAGGCATAAAGCCCCCCAATCACCGACCCGAGACCGGCGTGACGCCCGATCAGTATTGCCAAGAGAAAGCCGCGCAGAGCGGCTCCAGTTTCTATTACAGCTTCCTGTTCCTGCCGCCGGAGCGGCGGCAGGCCATCACCGCGCTCTACGCCTGGTGCAGGGAAGTCGATGATGTGGTGGACGACACCCAGGACGCCAGCGTTGCCCACCAACAGCTTGCCTGGTGGCGCAGCGAGCTTGGCCAGATGTTCAATGGCGCACCCACCCACCCCGTCACCAAGGCGCTCCAGCCGCACGTGCAGGCATACGGCCTGACGCAGTCGATGTTCGGCGAAGTGCTCGAAGGCATGGAGATGGACCTGACCCAGTCGCGCTACCTTGATGACATCGCGCTCGCGCGTTATTGCCATTGCGTGGCCGGTGTGGTCGGCACCATGAGCGCGCGCATCCTGGGCTATCAGGATCCGCGCACGCTCGAATTCGCGGAAAAGCTGGGCTTGTCGCTGCAGATGGTCAATATCCTGCGCGATGTCGGTGAGGACGCCCGGCGCGGCCGGATCTATCTGCCGGTCAACACGCTGCAGCGCTTCCAGGTACCCGTGTCCGAGATCAACCAGGCCAGCCATTCGGACCGCTTCGTGACGTTGATGCGCCACCAGGCCGAACAGGCCCGCGCGCTCTACCGGGAAGCGCTGGCGCTGCTGCCCCGCGCCGATCGCCGCGCCCAGCGCGCCGGCCTGGTGATGGGCGCGATCTACCAGACACTGCTTGATGAAGTCGAGGCCAGCGGCTTCCAGGTACTGAACCAGCGCATCTCGCTGACGCCGATGCGCAAGCTGTGGATCGCATGGAAGACCTGGATGGGCAATCGCTGACTGCCGCCTGAGTGCCCGCCGGGCGCGACGGGCTCCTGGCGGCCCGCGCCCGGGTATCATCACGAATCCTCACGCCCGCTTCCGGGCGCGAGGATTTCCGCATTGTCTCTGCCTTCCCTTCCGCGCAACCGCCATGACCCAATCTCCCCAGCCCCCCTTTCCGCTTGGCCAGGCCATTCTTGACCAGGCTGCCGCCCTGGCGCGCTTCTCGGACATGGAGGGTGGCCTGACTTGCGCCTACCTGACGCCCGCCCACCGCGCCGCGCAGGCCCGGTTGGCCGAATGGATGGAGGCGGCGGGGATGCGGGTTCGCATCGATGCCATCGGCAATGTGATCGGCCGCTATGCCGCCGATCCGGCCGTGGGCGATGCGGCGCGCGTGCTGATGACCGGCTCGCACTTCGACACGGTGCGCAACGGCGGCCGCTATGACGGCCGGCTCGGCATCCTGCTGCCGGTTGCCGTGGTGGGCGCGCTCAATGCCGCCGGCATCCGCCTGCCCTATCACTTTGACGTGGTGGGTTTCGCCGAAGAGGAAGGGCTGCGCTTCAAGACCAGCTTCCTGGCCAGCAGCGTGCTGGCCGGGCGCTTCGACCCGGCTTTGCTGGACCGCACCGACACCGATGGCGTGACGCTGCGCGAAGCGCTGGCCGCCTCTGGCCTGCCGGGCGCGGGCGCCATTGAAGCCCTGCAAGCCGCGGCGGTGGACCCCGCTACCCTGCATGGCTTTGTCGAAGTCCATATCGAGCAAGGCCCGGTCTTGCTGCACCACGGCCTGCCGCTCGGCGTGGTCACGCAGATTGCAGGCAGCAGCCGCTTCCAGGTACGCGTGCAAGGCCTGGCCAGCCACGCCGGCACCACCCCCATGACCATGCGCAAGGACGCCGCCGCGGCCGCCGCCGAAATGGTGCTGCTGGTGGAACGGCGCTGCGCCGAGGTGCCCGCGCTGGTCGGCACGGTGGGCCAGTTGCAGGTGCCGAACGGCTCAAGCAACGTCATCCCCGCCGAATGCGTGTTTTCCATGGACATCCGCGCTGGCGAGGATGGCATCCGCGAGGCCGCCATTGCCGACATCGTAGCCGGCATCCAGGCGATCGCCGCGCGCCGCGGCCTCGCTGCCGAGGTGGAACGCGTGCCGCCGGTGAACAACGCGCCCTGCGCGCGCTGGCTGATGGACCAGTTTGGCGCGGTGCTGAAAAAGCGCGGCCTGCAAGCCTACGAACTGCCCTCGGGCGCGGGGCACGACGCCATGATGATGCAGCGCATTACCGACGTGGCGATGCTCTTCGTGCGCTGCGGCAACGGTGGCATCAGCCACAACCCGCTCGAGACCATCACCGCGGACGACGCCCAGCAGGCCGCCGAGGCCTTCGTCGACTTCCTGCGGCATTTCCAGCCGCGCGCCTGACACCCCCCTGCGGCACGCTTGCGATCCCGGCACAAATCGTATTGGATGTAGGCACATCCAATCACAAGATCGAAAGATCACAAAGGAGACACGCATGGCGCGCCGCGAATTGTCGGTACTGACCGAGGGACACACCTTCCTGGAAGGCCCGCGCTGGCACGAGGGCCGGCTCTGGCTCTCGGATTTCTACACGCACAGGGTGATGGCGGTGAGCCTGGATGGCACCGTCGAGCCGATCGCCGAGGTACCCCAGCAGCCTTCGGGCCTGGGCTGGCTGCCGGACGGGCGCCTGCTGATCGTCTCGATGCGCGACCGCAAGCTGCTGCGGCGCGAAGCGGACGGCAGCCTCAGCGTGCATGCCGACCTCTCAGCAGTGGCCAGCGGGCATGTGAACGACATGGTGGTGGACCAGCACGGCCGTGCCTATGTGGGCAATTTCGGCTTCGACCTGATGGCCGGCGCGCCCATGCGCACCGCCAGCCTGGCGCGGGTCGATCCCGATGGCACGGTCACCGTGGTGGCCGACGGCCTGTTCTTTCCGAACGGCTCGGTCATTACGCCGGACGGCAAGTCACTGGTGGTTGGGGAGACGCTTGGCAACCGGATCTCGGCGTTCGATCTGCACGCGGATGGCTCGCTTGGCCCCCGCCGCGACTGGGCGCTGTTCGGCAGCCAGCCTGCCGGCACCGAGCTGGCTCAGGTGCTGGGCGGCGCCAAGGTCGCGCCGGATGGCTGCGCGCAGGACGCGGAAGGCGCGCTGTGGGTGGCCGACGCTATCGGTAATCGTGTATTGCGGGTGATGCCCGGCGGCCATATCGCTGAAGAGATCGCCTGCGGGACGGGCATATTCGCGGCAGCCCTGGGTGGCCCGCGAGGCACCACGCTGTTCCTGGCCGCGGCGCCGAATTTCGATGAGGCCGAGCGCCGCGCCTCCCGCCTGGGCCATATCCTGATGACCGAAGTGGAAGTGCCGCACGCCGGCCTGCCCTGAAAGGCGCCGGCATGGCAACCGGCGGGAACGTCTTGGGAAGGACCGGGACGCCGGCGGCGGCTGCAGGCGGGCCTACAGGCCAGAAGTAGGACGCACCCCGATAGCCGGATGCCGCGCACTATGCCAAGCTGCGTCATATGCGCGGCCTAGCCGCCCTGGTACATCTCCCGCCCCAGTTCATACAGGTTCTGGCGCAGCTTGCGCCGCTCGTCCGGCGAGAGCTTGTCGTTTGGAAGTGCGCGGGGCAGACGCTCGTTCAGATCGCGCTCGGTGCGGTACTTTCCGGCGCGCGCGCGCGCCTCATCTTGCCCGTTGTGCGGGCCGCCCTCACGGAGTCCGGCCTTGCCGGGACCAGGCAGCAAGTGCGCCATGCCAGGCGATTGCGGGTATCCCGCACTGGCAGCAAGCAGCAGCGCGACAGCCGCGCCGGCGCGGTAAAAGGTACGCCCGGCGCGCTTGCGGGTGACTTTCATTGATAATGGCGGTTTTGGCTTCGGAAGCGGCAGTAGCAGGACCGCCGGAAGCCGGAAATCCGGTAGCCCCGCCTCGCCGCCACATGGCAGTGAGTTTTCACGGCGGAAACCCACGAAAACCCCGTGGGACTGGCTGCGGAAACGGTATGCGGCAGTGTAAACGCAGGGTAGATGCGCGCCCCCATACCACGCGGTAAAGTATGTAACCTTTTGTTAAGCCATTTTGACCGAAAGCGTTTGTCGCTAAGATACCGCCATGGAAAATACCAGTCACAAGATTCTCGTCGTAGACGACGACCCCCGTCTGCGCGACCTGCTGCGCCGCTACCTTGGCGAACAGGGCTTCACGGTACTGGTAGCAGAAAACGCCACCGCGATGAACAAGCTTTGGTTGCGCGAGCGTTTCGACCTGCTAGTACTCGACCTGATGATGCCGGGCGAGGATGGCCTGTCGATCTGTCGCCGGCTGCGTGGCGCCAACGACCAGACGCCCATCATCATGCTTACCGCCAAGGGTGAGGATGTTGATCGCATCGTCGGCCTCGAGATGGGTGCCGACGACTACCTGCCCAAGCCTTTCAACCCGCGCGAGCTGATTGCGCGGATCCACGCGGTGCTGCGCCGCAAGGGTCCCGCCGAAGTCCCTGGCGCCCCCTCCGAAACCCCGGAAACCTTCGCTTTCGGCGACTTCGTGCTCAACCTCGCTACGCGCACGCTGACCAAGAACGACGAAGAGATCACCCTGACCACCGGCGAGTTCTCGGTGCTCAAGGTCTTCGCCCGGCATCCGCGCCAGCCGCTGTCGCGCGAGAAGCTCATGGAAATGGCGCGTGGCCGCGAATACGAGGTATTCGACCGCAGTCTCGACGTGCAGATCTCGCGCCTGCGCAAGCTCATCGAGCCCGATCCGGGCAATCCGCGTTTCATACAAACGGTCTGGGGCCTCGGCTACGTCTTCATCCCCGATGGCGTGAAGTAAGGCACCGCGGATCGTGGCGACTGTCATCAGCCGCACGGCTACGCGCCTGTTCGGTTCGCTGTTCTGGCGAACTTTCATGCTGATCGCCCTCTTGCTGGCGATCTCGCTGGGTATCTGGTTCCAGAGCTACCGGCTCTTCGAACGCGCTCCGCGCGCCCAGCAGGTCGCCATGCAGGTGGTCAGCGTGGTCAAGCTCACGCGCGCAGCCCTGCTCTATTCCGACCCCGCGCGGCGGCGCTTCCTGCTGCTCGACCTGGTGCAGAACGAAGGCATCAAGGTCTACCCGCGCGAGAAAGACGACGATTTCACCGTAGCGACGACAAATCCCTTCCTGACCCCACTGGTGCAGCAGGAGATTCGCAGCCGGCTTGGCGAAGGCACCGTGATCGCGACCACGGTGAACGACATCCCGGGGGTCTGGGTCAGCTTCGAGATCGAAGGCGACGACTACTGGGTCGCGATCAGCCCCGAACGGTTCGAACGCGTGCCCGGCATCCAGTGGCTCTGGTGGAGTATTGCCGCGCTGCTGCTGTCGATCATCGGCGCCGCCTTTATCACGTCGCTGGTCAACCACCCGCTCAAGCGGCTGGCCAACGCGGCGCGCGCCATCGGCGGCGGGGGCGACCCACCCACCCTGCCCGAGCACGGCGCCAGCGAGGTAGCGCAGGCCAACCACAGCTTCAACCAGATGGTGCGCGACCTGCGCCAGCTCGACGACGACCGCGTGGTCATGCTGGCCGGCATTTCGCACGACCTGCGCACACCGCTCACGCGGCTGCGGCTGGAAACCGAAATGTCGCCCGTGGATGACACCACACGGGAGGCCATGATCGCCGACATCGAACAGATGGACGCCATCATCGGGCAATTCCTCAACTACGCCCGGCCGGCGCTGGAGACCGTCGAACCCGTCGACCTTTCCGCCCTTGTCCAGGACGCTGTCGGCGTCTATGGCGCGCACGACGATGTGCGCGTGCATGTACGCGCCAGCGCCCCCGTGATGGCCGTTGCCAACCGCATGGAAGTGCAGCGCATCCTCGACAACCTCGTTGAAAACGCGCGGCGCTATGCCAAGGATGAGGACAACGGGGTGGCGGTCGTCGAGATCAGTACGCGGATAGAAGACAAAGAAGCCGTGCTGACGGTGGCCGACCATGGCAATGGTGTGCCGGAAGCCCAGTTGCCGTTGTTGACGCGGCCTTTCTACCGGCTGGATGGCGCGCGCAGTGAAGCGAAGGGGGCGGGATTGGGCATGTCGATTGTCAACCGTATCCTGCAGCGGAATGGCGGGCGATTGATGTTGGCGAACCGGCCAGCGCCGGCCACGGGGCTGGTTGTCAGTGCGTTTTTCAGGCGGGCGTAAAGCGCCCCCCCCCCAAAGCCCTGCACTCGCACTCCGTAAACCTCAGATGAAAGCGCCGCAACCGATCCACGATTCGGTTTAGCCGTGTGAAGCGCCCGACGGGCGGACCACACCAACCCGCGATGCGAAGCGAGCCGTCAA
>NZ_JFJV02000241.1:0-3440 GCF_000611145.1 Cupriavidus sp. SK-3
CAAAAGCAAAACCCCCCAGTACTTTCGTACTGAGGGGTTTCAAGGGAGAGCCTGGCGATTACCTACTTTCACACGGGTATCCGCACTATCATCGGCGTGGAGTCGTTTCACGGTCCTGTTCGGGATGGGAAGGGGTGGTTCCAACTCGCTATGGTCACCAGGCATAAACGGTGGCCGCGTTGAGGTCTGCTCAACGCAGCGAATAGGGATGTAGTAGAGGTTGTGCGTATCGGCCAAGCTGCTCGTTACGACGGCAGCGGCACGCGATACTCAACCAGCAGAAACACACTGGTTATAGGATCAAGCCTTACGGGCAATTAGTACTGGTTAGCTTAACGCATTACTGCGCTTCCACACCCAGCCTATCAACGTCCTGGTCTCGAACGACCCTTCAAGGAGCTCAAGGCTCCAGGGAATCCTCATCTTCAGGCGAGTTTCCCGCTTAGATGCTTTCAGCGGTTATCTCTTCCGTACATAGCTACCCTGCGATGCCTCTGGCGAGACAACAGGTACACCAGCGGTACGTCCACTCCGGTCCTCTCGTACTAGGAGCAGCCCCCGTCAAGATTCCAACGCCCACGGCAGATAGGGACCAAACTGTCTCACGACGTTTTAAACCCAGCTCACGTACCTCTTTAAATGGCGAACAGCCATACCCTTGGGACCGGCTACAGCCCCAGGATGAGATGAGCCGACATCGAGGTGCCAAACACCGCCGTCGATATGAACTCTTGGGCGGTATCAGCCTGTTATCCCCAGAGTACCTTTTATCCGTTGAGCGATGGCCCTTCCATTCAGAACCACCGGATCACTATGTCCTGCTTTCGCACCTGCTCGACTTGTCGGTCTCGCAGTTAAGCACGCTTTTGCCATTGCACTTTAGGTACGATGTCCGACCGTACCAAGCGTACCTTCGAACTCCTCCGTTACACTTTGGGAGGAGACCGCCCCAGTCAAACTGCCTACCATGCACTGTCCCCGACCCGGATTCACGGGCCAAGGTTAGAACCTCAAACAAACCAGGGTGGTATTTCAAGGACGGCTCCACGCAGACTAGCGTCCACGCTTCAAAGCCTCCCACCTATCCTACACAGATCGGTTCAAAGTCCAATGCAAAGCTACAGTAAAGGTTCATGGGGTCTTTCCGTCTAGCCGCGGGGAGATTGCATCATCACAAACACTTCAACTTCGCTGAGTCTCGGGAGGAGACAGTGTGGCCATCGTTACGCCATTCGTGCAGGTCGGAACTTACCCGACAAGGAATTTCGCTACCTTAGGACCGTTATAGTTACGGCCGCCGTTTACCGGGACTTCAATCAAGAGCTTGCACCCCATCATTTAATCTTCCGGCACCGGGCAGGCGTCACACCCTATACGTCCACTTTCGTGTTTGCAGAGTGCTGTGTTTTTATTAAACAGTCGCAGCCACCATTTTATTGCAACCCCTTCACCCTCCTGGCGCAGGCCAGTCAAGCTACAAGGGCGTACCTTATCCCGAAGTTACGGTACCAATTTGCCGAGTTCCTTCTCCCGAGTTCTCTCAAGCGCCTTAGAATACTCATCTCGCCCACCTGTGTCGGTTTGCGGTACGGTCTCGTATGACTGAAGCTTAGAGGCTTTTCTTGGAACCACTTCCAATTGCTTCGCAGCACTAGGCCGCTCGCCCCATATCCTTGAATTCCGCGCCCGGATTTGCCTAAGCGCCTTCTCCAATACAGGGACCGGGACTTCCAACACCCGGACAACNCATCCTTGAATTCCGCGCCCGGATTTGCCTAAGCGCCTTCTCCAATGCAGGGACCGGGACTTCCAACACCCGGACAACCTTCCGCGATCCGTCCCCCCATCGCATCATACGACGGTGCAGGAATATTAACCTGCTTCCCATCAGCTACGCATCTCTGCCTCGCCTTAGGGGCCGACTCACCCTACGCCGATGAACGTTGCGTAGGAAACCTTGGGCTTACGGCGAGGGGGCTTTTCACCCCCTTTATCGCTACTCATGTCAGCATTCGCACTTCTGATACCTCCAGCATCCTTTACAAGACACCTTCACAGGCTTACAGAACGCTCTCCTACCATGCACTTACGTGCATCCGCAGCTTCGGTGACTGGCTTAGCCCNGTGCACTCCTTTAAATCCACTCCACTTGCATCCCAACGATCACTGTTGGGCGCTTTGTCGATGCTGCGCATCGACAAGCAAGGTGCACTTAAAGGAATGCACGCATCCGCAGCTTCGGTGACTGGCTTAGCCCCGTTACATCTTCCGCGCAGGACGACTCGATCAGTGAGCTATTACGCTTTCTTTAAAGGATGGCTGCTTCTAAGCCAACCTCCTGACTGTTTTAGCCTTCCCACTTCGTTTCCCACTTAGCCAATCTTAGGGACCTTAGCTGGCGGTCTGGGTTGTTTCCCTCTTGACACCGGACGTTAGCACCCGATGTCTGTCTCCCGTGATTGCACTCTTCGGTATTCGGAGTTTGCTATGGCGGGGTAATCAGCAATAGACCCCCCAACCATGACAGTGCTCTACCCCCGAAGGTGAGACACGAGGCACTACCTAAATAGTTTTCGGAGAGAACCAGCTATTTCCAGACTTGTTTAGCCTTTCACCCCTATCCACAGCTCATCCCCTAACTTTTCAACGTTAGTGGGTTCGGTCCTCCAGTACGTGTTACCGCACCTTCAACCTGGCCATGGATAGATCGTCTGGTTTCGGGTCTACACCCAGCGACTGAACGCCCTATTCGGACTCGCTTTCGCTACGCCTTCCCTAATCGGTTAAGCTTGCCACTGAATGTAAGTCGCTGACCCATTATACAAAAGGTACGCCGTCACCCGTTTCCAGGCTCCGACTGTTTGTATGCATGCGGTTTCAGGATCTATTTCACTCCCCTCCCGGGGTTCTTTTCGCCTTTCCCTCACGGTACTGGTTCACTATCGGTCGATCACGAGTATTTAGCCTTGGAGGATGGTCCCCCCATCTTCAGACAGGATTTCACGTGTCCCGCCCTACTTGTCGTACACCTAGTTCCACAACGCTGTTTTCGCATACAGGGCTATCACCTGCTATGGCCGGGCTTTCCATCCCGTTCTGCTAACAATGCTGCTAAAGAGTACAAGGCTCTTCCCATTTCGTTCGCCACTACTTTGGGAATCTCGGTTGATTTCTGTTCCTGCAGCTACTTAGATGTTTCAGTTCGCCGCGTTCGCTTCCCTGACCTATGTATTCAGTCAGGGATGACCCATTCGGGCCGGGTTTCCCCATTCGGACATCTCCGGATCAAAGCTTGTTTGCCAGCTCCCCGAAGCTTTTCGCAGGCTACCGCGTCCTTCATCGCCTGTGATCGCCAAGGCATCCACCACATGCACTTGTTCGCTTGACCCTATAACGAGTGTGTCTCAAACTTGCGTTCAAGTCGTGCTCGCTACAGGATG
>NZ_JFJV02000241.1:3461-5974 GCF_000611145.1 Cupriavidus sp. SK-3
TCTTTCGATCACTTAAATACATTTTGGTTGATACAATCACAACCCGGTATCGTGTTGTTACTGCAGCGTCTCATCAACGCTCACGACACCTTTACTACATCCCATATTTTTAAAGAACAGCCGACTGAGACTTAGTCCCCTGTCGCCTTGGCAAAGCCAAATGCAAGCACTCAACGCTAAGCGCTTGCATTTGACCATGCAACACAGGACACGCAGCGCGCATCCTGGCTCTAACAACCAACAAACCGATAAGTGTGAACGCTCAACTTGAGATGCACGCTCTGAAAGGAGGTGATCCAGCCNGTTAAAGAACAGCCGTGCGAAACTTCGTCTCGCAACGTCTTGGCCAAGGCCAAAGGCAAACGCTCAATCCTAAGCGCTTGCCTTTGACGACCAATCCAAGGTGCACACCGAAGTGCGCGGTAAATGGTGGAGGATGACGGGATCGAACCGACGACCCCCTGCTTGCAAAGCAGGTGCTCTCCCAGCTGAGCTAATCCCCCATGTACTTCTGTCCGGAGGTTCAGCGTCGAACCACCATCCGTAACTTGGTGGGTCTGGTAGGACTTGAACCTACGACCCCCGCCTTATCAAGACGGTGCTCTAACCACCTGAGCTACAGACCCTTGGCTGTAACAGCAAACAAACCGATAAGTGTGAACGCTCGACTTTGGATGCACGCTCTTGAAAGGAGGTGATCCAGCCGCACCTTCCGATACGGCTACCTTGTTACGACTTCACCCCAGTCATGAACCCTGCCGTGGTAATCGCCCTCCTTGCGGTTAGGCTAACTACTTCTGGCAAAACCCACTCCCATGGTGTGACGGGCGGTGTGTACAAGACCCGGGAACGTATTCACCGCGGCATGCTGATCCGCGATTACTAGCGATTCCAGCTTCACGTAGTCGAGTTGCAGACTACGATCCGGACTACGATGCGTTTTCTGGGATTAGCTCCCCCTCGCGGGTTGGCAACCCTCTGTACGCACCATTGTATGACGTGTGAAGCCCTACCCATAAGGGCCATGAGGACTTGACGTCATCCCCACCTTCCTCCGGTTTGTCACCGGCAGTCTCTCTAGAGTGCTCTTGCGTAGCAACTAAAGACAAGGGTTGCGCTCGTTGCGGGACTTAACCCAACATCTCACGACACGAGCTGACGACAGCCATGCAGCACCTGTGTCCACTTTCCCTTTCGGGCACCTGATGCATCTCTGCTTCGTTAGTGGCATGTCAAGGGTAGGTAAGGTTTTTCGCGTTGCATCGAATTAATCCACATCATCCACCGCTTGTGCGGGTCCCCGTCAATTCCTTTGAGTTTTAATCTTGCGACCGTACTCCCCAGGCGGTCAACTTCACGCGTTAGCTACGTTACTGAAGAAATGAATCCCCAACAACTAGTTGACATCGTTTAGGGCGTGGACTACCAGGGTATCTAATCCTGTTTGCTCCCCACGCTTTCGTGCATGAGCGTCAGTGACGTCCCAGGGGGCTGCCTTCGCCATCGGTATTCCTCCACATCTCTACGCATTTCACTGCTACACGTGGAATTCTACCCCCCTCTGACATACTCTAGCCTTGCAGTCACAAGCGCCATTCCCAAGTTGAGCTCGGGGATTTCACGCCTGTCTTACAAAACCGCCTGCGCACGCTTTACGCCCAGTAATTCCGATTAACGCTCGCACCCTACGTATTACCGCGGCTGCTGGCACGTAGTTAGCCGGTGCTTATTCTTCCGGTACCGTCATCCCCCCGCTGTATTAGAGCAGGGGATTTCTTTCCGGACAAAAGTGCTTTACAACCCGAAGGCCTTCTTCACACACGCGGCATTGCTGGATCAGGGTTGCCCCCATTGTCCAAAATTCCCCACTGCTGCCTCCCGTAGGAGTCTGGGCCGTGTCTCAGTCCCAGTGTGGCTGATCGTCCTCTCAGACCAGCTACTGATCGTCGCCTTGGTGGGCCTTTACCCCACCAACTAGCTAATCAGACATCGGCCGCTCCTATCGCGCGAGGCCTTACGGTCCCCCGCTTTCACCCTCAGGTCGTATGCGGTATTAGCTAATCTTTCGACTAGTTATCCCCCACGACAGGGCACGTTCCGATGTATTACTCACCCGTTCGCCACTCGCCACCAGGATTGCTCCCGTGCTGCCGTTCGACTTGCATGTGTAAGGCATGCCGCCAGCGTTCAATCTGAGCCAGGATCAAACTCTTCAGTTTAATACCTGTGTGGTTCCGCGCAGTTACCTGCTGAAACCTCGCTCTTTCGAGCGGTCGCTCACTCTNAAGAACCTCGCTCTTTCGAGCGGTCGCTCACTCTCAGAAAACTGACTGGCTACATCCGTGATTTACACCCCGGACATAACCAACATGTTTTACTGTGCGAGCACTTTATAACTTGTAAGCTAAAAGACCGAAGTCTTCCGCATCCGCTATCAAGCGCCCACACTTATCGGTTGTTTGTTTGTTAAAGAACTAGCCGCGGTTCGCTTTGCTTACCGCGTCGCTGCGTTT
>NZ_JFJV02000242.1:0-34182 GCF_000611145.1 Cupriavidus sp. SK-3
TGGCAAGACAAGAAAGTAGGTCGCCGCCCCGAAGGGGTGGTGAAACTGCCTTTGACTTTAAGAGGTTTCAAGCCTTCACCTAACCAGTCAACCCGGCAAGAACCCCCCACAAGAAAGTGCCTTAAGGGACAACCCCGATGTCATCGTCCTTGGTCTACCTGAGACACTTTCTATACTGGAAATACAAGGAAAGAGACAGGAGACAGCCGTGCTGCACCTTAGCTCACATGATCTTGTTTTTCTGATCCCGATGGCGCTGGTCGGCATGATTGCCTTCGGCGGTATTCCGTTCACAGCCCGCGCCTTGCGCATCAGCTGCCGCGCTGCTGGCGCGATATTCGGGGCTCTGCTGGCGGTGGCCTTGCTGGAGGCGTTGCCTTTACTTATCTGAACTGAACGCTTCGAGCGTTCCCGGCTTGCTTGAGGAGAGGAGCCGCTATGACACTGGATCTGCTGGCCGCCCTGATGGCGGCATTCCTGCTGGTCACCGTGGTGACCGCGATCTGGCGTTGTAGCCACCCCTACCGCATGCGCTATCGCCGCTGCGCGGAGCAAAGAAGGCGTGCCGGGATATGCCGGCAGATGCAGCGCCACTAAACACGCTGCCAAACGCGATTCCTGCCCACCGGTATCGGCCTGCGAGCCTCGCCGGCTGGCGGGCTTGCGCTCAGATTTCGATCATGGCGAACTCGCCCTTGCCCACATCACATTCAGGGCAACGCCAGTCTTCCGGGATATCCTCCCAGCGAGTGCCGGGCGCAATGCCGTCATCCGGCCAGCCCTGTTCTTCGTCGTAGACCCATCCGCAAATCACGCAAACCCAAGTCTTGTAGGCAACGGCTTCCTGCTGCAAAACGCACTCCTGTATCGATTCCGGGCGAAATCATACAGGCTTTTGGCCAGCACGCTGCCAATGTGCCATGCAGAAGGGGCGGCAGTGCCGCCCCTTCTGCACAGGCAGGATTGCCTGGGATGACTTACTGCCTGATGGCGAAATCGACCCGGTTGGGCGCACCCTTATCCTTGATGCCTTCGGCATTCAGCTTCGGCGCCGTCAGGAACAAACGGCTCTCCGGGACCTTGGCGTCGCGCTCCAGTGCCTGTTTCACCGCCAGCGCGCGCTGCTCGGCGAGTTGCTTGAGTTCCACATCGGTTACCGGCGCGTTCTCCAGCAGCAGCGTCTCCATTTCCGCGGTCGGCAAGGATTTGGACAAGCCAATCACGTTGCGCGGCTTCTTGAACGAAGCGCGCTTGTAGACCGCTTCAAGATACTTGGGATACTCCTGCGGCGACACCGTCACCTTGGCGCCCTGCTCGCCCTCTTCCCCTTCCTCGGCCACGGCGCCCTCGCGAGCGCTGGCGCGCAGTTCACGCGCCTTTTGCTCCTTTACCCGCGCGTCCAGCCAGGCGCGCTTCGCACCGGCCATGTCGGTGGCCGGATCGATGCGGCCGCTGATCTCCAGCCGCAGGGCCGGGCGGTCGGCCAGGGCCTTGCCGAGGGTGGCGATCTTCTGCCTGGCCGCCGGCGTAAGCGCGGACGTGCCCGGCGCGAACTCCACGTAGCCCAGTTCATCGCCGCCGCCAAAGGCCGAGGCAAGCAGCGAGAACGGCGAGGTAATCGCCTTGGCCAGCAGGTTGACGATCACCCTCACGATCACGCCGCCGACGCTGAACTCCGGATCGGACAGCGAGCCCGACACCGGCAGGTTGATGTCGATCACACCGTTGCGGTCCTTCAGCAGCGAGACCGCCAGCAACACCGGCAGCTTGGTCGCTGTCGGGCTGTCGACCTTGTCGCCAAAGGTGAGCTGGTCTAGATAGAGATGGTTGCGCGCGTCCAGCTTGCCGTTCTCGATCTTGTACGCCACATCGACCGTCAGCTTGCCCTTGGTGATCGGATAGCCGGCGTACTTGGCCGCGTAGGGTGTCAGCCGGGTCAGTTCCACGCCGGAGGCCTTGGCGGCGATATCGAGGTAGAGCTGGTCCGCCAGCGGGTTGAGCTTGCCGTCGATATTGACCGGCGCGTCGTCGTCGATGCGGCCCGCCAGCGTGAGATCGGCCGGCGCGGGCTCCGTCGACGAAACCTTGGAGACCGAACCCTTCATATCGGTCAGGTTGGCGGTGTAGTTAGGCTTGACGAAGAAATCCGAGAAATTGATATTGCCTTTCTCCACCGTCACGCCGCCAATGCGGATCTGCGGTTTCGCCGCGGCCGTGGCCGCCGGTGCCGGCGCAGGTGCCGGCGGGGTGGCAGCCGGCGCCGAGGCCGGGTTGGCCTGCGTCAGGCTGGTGCTGGGCGCGGCTTCGCCTTTGGCGGCCCCGCCAGCCATCACGTCCTGCAGGTTCAGGCGGCCATTGGCATTGAGGATCACCCGCGCGTAGAAGTCCGACAGCGCCACGCTGCCCACGCCAACCTTCATCGGCCCCTTGGCCTCGCCCATGGCGAAATCGATGCCGTTCACCGCCAGCGAACGCCAGCGCAGGAAGTCGTCGCCGGTCACGCGGTCCACGCTGCGCACATTGCCGAACTGCGCATTGCCGGCAAAGCGCGCCGCAATCGGCTTGCCGGACGGCGCCTCGACGCCCAGGCGGCCTTTCACGGTGGCGGTGCCGCCACGCAAGGCTGCGTTGAAGCGGTCGGCAAGGTAGGGCTGCAGCGGCGCGAGATCGAGTTCGCGCAGGTCCACCTGCATTTGCACTGCGGGAGCGGTGGGCAGCACGGTGCCATCGAGCAACATCATGCCGCGCCGTCCCGCCTCGGCCTTGAACTTGACCGGGATGGCGCCAGCCGCCATCGGCCAGTTCAACGCGCCGGTACCGAGGCTGACGTTGCGGAATTGATGAATGACCGGGCGGTCGCGGTTAGCGGCCGAGGGCGCGTAGTCGGTCACGCGCATGTTGCCGCCATCCAGCGAGAACTTGCTGAGTTGCGCCTTCCAGGGCAAGGGCTTGGCCGCCGCGGCGCTATCGGGCTGGACAGCCTTGGCCTGAGCGCCGGTCGCGCGTTGGGCGGATTTCTGCCCCGATTGCGCGGCCCACAGGCGCGCGCTTTCGAGCAATTCACCATGATAGTCGCGCGTAAGCGCGACCTGCGGCTTGGCCACCACCAGCTCGCCTGCCTGGAATGAATGCGCGCCAAGGTCGAAGGCGATGTCTTCCAGCGCCACGCGCTCGGCGCGCATCATCGGCAAGTTGGCGCCATCGCTGTCGTCGCGGCCACGCGCGCGGCGCGCATCGCGCCGGCGAGCGCTATCGGCCGCGCCGGCGTTGCCTGTGCCGGTGGTGGAGGCCGCCACTTGCGCCACCGTCACCGGCTCCCTGGTCGTCAGATAGAGCGGCGCCAGCTCGACACGGGACTTGTCCAGCGAGAAGGCAAAGGCGGGCCCGCCCCACGCCATCTTGTAGTGCAGCTCGGCGTTGACCGCGGTGTCACCGAGCTGGGCGCGCAGCTCTGCCGGCCACCATGCGGCAAACCCCTGGGCCTTCACGCCGCTGGCCTGCAACGTGCCATCCATGGTGCCGCCACGCAGCGACAGCTCGCCTTCATGGCTGAGGGTCTGCCCTTCGGCGATCGTCAGTTTGGCCTGGACCTTGGCAGGCTTGTCGCTGTCGCCGGAGAGTCCGGCGACATCGGCGTCGAGGGGCCCCAGCGCGAGCGTACCGGGGCCGGACGGCGCCGACTCGTCGCGCAGGCCCAGGCTGGCCTGCTTGACCGTGATCTGGTCGACCGCGTAGCGCCAGGGCTTATCCGCCGGCGGCAACGGTGCGATCCCGGCTGCGGCCGGTGCCGATGCAGGCCTGGCCTTGGCAACCACCGGCGCGGATGCCGGTGCCGCCGCTCCCGATGCTGCAGGTGCCGGCGCGCTGGCGGGCTTCTCCGCCTTGGCCGCTTGCGGCAGGAATGCCTCGGCAAGGTCAAGCGACCCATCGGCGCGGCGCACGGCCTGCACGCCCAGGCCATCCACGGCGAGGCTGCGCAGGTGAACCATCCGGCCCAGCGGTTCGATGCGCTCAATGTCCACGGCAAGCCGTCCGGCCTTCACCAGCGGCGCGCCGTCGTGCTTGCGGATATCGGCGTCGCGCAGCGCTGCGGTACCCGACAGGAAAACATCCTGCTTGTCCTTTTCCTGGATAAAGCCCAGCGTGAGCCGCGTATCGAGCAGCCCGCCTTTGATATCAGCGTCCTTCAGCTTGGGCGCGAACGGCATATAGCGCGCCAGTTCCAGGCCATCCAGGTTCAGCGTCAGATGGGTCTCGCGCGACGCGGCGAACGGCAGCATGGTGCCGTCGAGCGCCAGTGCGGAGCCATTGATGCTCGCGCTCAGCGTGGGCCGGGTAACGATCTCCACGTCGTGCGGCAGGTTGGACAGGAAGGGCAGCGTGATGGTCAGGTTGTCCACGCGCTGCGTCTGGTTGAGCTGCTTGTCGTCGAACGAAACGCTGCCGCTGGTCAGCGCGATATTGTTGATCGAGAAGCGCGCCGGTTCGGATTTTGGCGCGGCGGGCCTGGCCGCGAAGCGCTCTTCGATGTCGGCGTAGTTCATGCGGCCGTTGGCGTCGCGCGCCAGGCGCAGCGCGGGACGGTCGATATGCACCGCATCCACCACCGGCGCCATATGCCACAGCGAGGCGATGGCGGCATCGATCTCGGCCTCGCCCACGCTCAGCATGGGCGTGGTGCCGTCAGGCTCGTAGATCTTGATATCGGAAACAGTGACCGCCAGCGAGAAGGGGCGCACCTGGGCGCCCCCGAAAGTCACTTTGCGGCCAAGCGCTTCGCTGGCCTGCTTGGCCACGAAGGACTTGATCAGCGGTGGTCCGCCGAAATACCCGGCGAGGCCGAACACCGCCAGCGCGGCCACGATGCCGCCTGCCACGCGCACGCCGGCCCTGCGGCGCGGTGTGGCGGTTGCCGCCTGCATGGAGAACTTGATTGCCATGTGATCCCAGAAGATTCAACCCCAATACCCTGCGTCCGCATTACGGACCCGCTCGCGGCATGCATGGAAATGGCATTCCACGCTGCGCCGGCGGGCGAATCGACCACTTTGTGGCCCGGATTTCACTTTTTAGCAACATTATGGCAACGCTTGGGGGCAAAGCAAAGACATTAGATTGAAATCAAAAGTGAATTCAGGACGGGCTGAAAATGAATTGAAGTCGGATGGCGACAGCCGCTTTGCCGCCGATCTGGTATCTTCCTGCCTTTGCGAAGCGTCTTGTCGCATGCCAGCGGCTTATCCGCCACTTAGAGCCTGCTTCTCCCGCGCTGTACCCTCCGGCCAGAACCCTCCACGTCAACCGTGTTGCGCGCTTCGCATGCGAACTTTTTCCATGCGAGTCTCCTCATGTCCACCCCTAGCAGTACTGTCGGTGCAGAGAACGCGCGCAGCATGCCGCATGCGCGCCCCCTGACCGGACAGGATTACAAGACGCTTGCCCTCGCCGCCCTCGGGGGCGCGCTCGAGTTCTACGATTTCATCATCTTTGTCTTCTTCGCCACCGTCATCGGGCAGTTATTCTTCCCGCCGTCGGTGCCGGACTGGCTGCGCCAGCTGCAGACCTTCGGCATTTTTGCCGCCGGCTACCTGGCGCGCCCGCTGGGCGGCATCATCATGGCCCACTTCGGCGACCTGCTTGGCCGCAAGAAGATGTTCACGCTGTCGATCCTGCTGATGTCGGTGCCGACACTGCTGATGGGCCTGCTGCCGACCTACCATGCGATCGGCCTGCTGGCGCCGGTGGCGCTGCTGCTGCTGCGCGTGATGCAGGGCGCCGCCGTGGGCGGTGAAGTGCCTGGCGCCTGGGTGTTCGTCTCCGAGCATGTGCCGGCGCGGCGCACCGGCTACGCCTGTGGCACGCTGACCGCTGGCCTGACCGCTGGCATCCTGCTGGGCTCCCTGGTGGCCACCGGCATCAACACCATCTTCACCCCGGCGGAACTGGTCGAGTGGGGCTGGCGCCTGCCCTTCCTGCTGGGCGGTGTGTTCGGCATCGGCTCGATGTACCTGCGCCGCTGGCTGCATGAAACCCCGGTGTTCGCCGAACTGCAAAAGCGCAAGGCGCTAGCCGCGGAGATGCCGCTCAAGACGGTCGTGCGTGATCACCGCGGCGCCGTGGCGGTGTCGATGCTGCTGACGTGGATGCTGTCGGCCGGTATCGTGGTGGTGATCCTGATGACGCCCACCTTCCTGCAGAAGATCTACGGCTTCGATGCGCGCACGGCGCTGGTGGCCAACAGCGTCGCCACGCTGTGCCTGACCATCGGCTGCGTGGTCGCCGGCCTGATGGCCGACAAGGTGGGTCCCAGGATCACCCTGATTGGCGGCGGCCTGCTGCTGGCGATCAGCTCCTATGTCTTCTACAGCGCCCTGCACACGCGCCCCGACCTGCTGATCCCGCTGTACGCGCTGGCCGGTTTCTTCGTGGGCACGATCGGCGCGGTGCCCTACGTGCTGGTCAAGGCGTTCCCGGCACAAGTGAGGTTTTCCGGGCTGTCGTTCTCGTACAACCTGTCCTATGCGATTTTTGGCGGGCTGACGCCGATGATCGTGACGCTGATGCTCAAGAACGATCCGCTCGCTCCCGCGTACTACGTGGTGGCGCTGTGCCTGCTGGGCATGGTGACGGCACTGTTCGTCAAGGACCGCTCGCTCGACTGAGGGCACGGCTGGTGGCCGGCACCCGCCCCAAGCCAGGCGCCGGCCATAGGAAAAGGGAGGGCCGCCATTGCGCCCTCCCTTTTTTGTGCTCGCCTCATCGGCATGCGCGGCTGCCGGTTGCACCAGCCTACCGCCGGTGCGCCTTGAAGAAAGCCCACATCAACGCACTCGCGTCCGGGCCGATCGGCGCGTGATAGGCATAGTCGCCATCGCCTCCGCTCCAGGCGTGATCCAGCCCGGCCACTTCGCACAGGGCGACCATTTCGCGATTCCAGACGCCGAAGCTGGTTTCGATATAGTTTCCGGCGGGCAGGATGGCCGTGGCCGCAAGGCCATGGCTTGTCTCCGCCGGCGGCTCGCGCTCCGCCGCTTCCTGGTCCTCCGTCAGGCTGGCCGCGTTAGCGGAACGCCGCGGCACGACACCGCTCGCCGGTTTGTCCAGGCGATCGGTCAGCCCGTTGTACGCCAGGAACTGGCGTGCCAGCAGGCGGGCGTTGACCGGATGCACCGCGCCGTCGTCCATGCCGTGCAGTACGATTGCCGGCATCTTCGGGCCGCCCGGCGTGACGCCGGCCGCATCAAGCAGCACGGCAGGGTCCGCGCTGGAGCCCTGCTGCATCGCGCGCAGGCCATCGCCCGGCGTGCACGCTGCCCCGATCACCACGCCGGAATGCAGTCCCACCGCGGCAATCTTCTCCGGGTAGCGCAAGGCCACCACGGCCGCCATGCTGGCGCCCGCGGACAACCCTGCCAGGTAGACCTGGTCGGCCCGCACGTCCGGACGCGCTGCCAGCGCGTCGATCAGCACCGCCAGCGCTTGCGCCTCACGGCCGCCTTCCGCGGCACCCAGGTCGAACCATTGCCAGCAGCGCTGCATCTGGCGCCGCTGCGGTTGTTGCGGATAGGCCACGATAAAGCCTTCGCGCTCGGCCAGGGCATTCATGCGGGTGCCGGCGGCAAGGTCCTCAGGGGTCTGCTTGCAGCCATGGAGCATGACCACCAGCGGCATTGGCCCATTGCGTACGCGGGATGGCACATACAGCCAATAAGACAAGCGGGGAACCAGTTCACCGGGCAGCGGCGACAGCCGATGGTGGTGCGACGCCCATTCACCCGGTGCCGAAGGACGCGGCGGCAAGGGCAGAGGCGCGGGGGAGCGCGCCCGGAGGCGCGGTGCCGCAGGATTGAGATTAGCGATACGGTCGATCCACGATTTGAGTTGGCGCGCGGTCTGGGGCTGCACCCGGCTGATCTGCCGGAGCTGTGCATGCCCATCCGCCCAAAGGCTTTTGGCCATGAAAGACTCCTGCTGTCGACATTGTTGCGATGCAGCATATCATAGGGCGAACGCATGACAGGCGTCGCTTTTTGGTGACATGTTATCCAAACAAGACATTTGCACGCTAGCAGCATTCCTCAATGAGCACCATAATGCACCCATGAAAAATCTAAAAATCTGAACTCGCCGTACGAAAGAATGCAGATCATCAAAAGTTAGCGGCAAATGTTGCCCGGTTATACTGCATTTGCGTGTATCGCAGGCAAATGGAGAGTGTCATGACCACGCCCCAGGCAGATATTCCAAGCTGCTCGCTGTGTTTATTCCAGCCAGTCTGCCGTAACGCGGAAACCACACACGCTGACGCTGCGCGGGAACGCACCCTGGTTCCGGCTCGCATCTTGTGGCGTGCCGGGGAGAGCGTGCATCGCCAGGGCCGGCCGGTACTGGCCTTGTATCCCATACATCAGGGCAGCACCAAATCCGTATTCGAATCGCCGCTTGGCTGGCGCCAGGTGACTGCCTTCGCCCATCCGGGCGACGTGCTGGGGCTGGAGGATCTCGATGGCCACGCCCATTGCACCAGTGCGGTGGCGATGCGGGATACGCGCTGCTGCGTGGTGCCGGTCGAGGCGGCGCGCGAACACTTGCTCCGCGCCGAACACCGCGAACATATGCTGGCAATACTGCGCCGCAATACCGAGCGCGAGCGCACCCTTCTGGTCGCAATCGGATCGATGAAGGCTGCCCAGCGGCTGGCCATGCTGCTGCTCGATCTCTCCGTCGAACAGCGCCGCCGCGGCAAGGCGGGCGCAGCACTGACCCTGGCGATGTCGCGCAACGATATCGCCAGTTATCTGGGCCTGACCCTGGAGACCGTATCCCGCCTGCTGGCACGTTTTGCATCCGTCGGGCTGATCACCGTGCGGCAGCGGCAATTGCGCATCGTCGATCCGGACGGGCTTTGCGCGGTCTACGAAGACCCGGACCGCGTGCCGATCCGCCCGCCTGCCACTGCGACGGACAGCGCGGCCGGCTCCCCCAGGCCCCAGCCGTCCCTCGCGGGGGTGATACGCTCATCCGTAGCGTAGGACGGACACGGACAGCACCGCCATGCAAACGCGGCTATGTTCAGGCTATATCCCCGGCGCGTTGGAAATAGGCAAGGAAATCGTCCCCGTTATCCTCCCCGCTGGAGATCGACATCGCCTCCGGTACCTGTATCCATATGCGGGATTTTCCTTTCGCAGCGCGTGCGAGCCTGGCGCCGCTCGCCTTCCTGATGGTCGCCGGACTCGCGCCTGCGGCCGCCGCACAAGCCAATACCCCGCCATCGCTGTCGAAGCTGGCCAGATTGCTGCTGGGCACCGTGCAGGGCAAAAGCACCGGCATGAGCGGCGTCACGCGCCTGACCGGCGGCGGCGCCGGACCCGATGCGGAGCTCAGCGCGGCCTGCCAGGAGCTGACGCGCGCAGGACCATTCATGCTGGATGGCGCGACGCGCCTGGAAGGATGCAGCGCCGCTCCCGGCAAACATGTGTCGTTCCGGCTCCGGCTGGTTGGCGTTGACGCGACCCGCGAAGGCACGGTGGCCTTCATGACTAGCGCCGGTCCTGTCCTGGCCCGAGGCATCTGCCGCAACCCGGACGTACCGGTGTTGGGCCGGCTCGGAGTCACACTCAGTTACCGCTATCTGGGAAACGGCAACCAACCCGTGGGCGAAGTCACGATCACGCCGGAGCGCTGCGTAGCGAACTAAGGACCAACCGCCCTGGCGACTCCCCCTGGCCCGGCACTTGGCGGGTCATCGCTTCTCTTGAGCGCATTCCTGCCGATATGCCTCTTCGAGCCGCTTGCGATCGGCCTGCCGCTCCAGCATGGGATGGGTACTGCCATCGGCGGTGGTCACGGAGGACTTGCTGTTGGACCATTGCGGCCCCGCAGGCAGCGCACTGATCCTGTCGAGCAAGGTCTGGCAATGCGTGCGCTGGGATGGCGTGAGGGTTCCGTCCGCCGCCGGACCGACATTATCGGTAGCCGGGTCCAGCAGGAGCCGCGGCGGTGGCGGCGCGACCATTGGCGCAGGGACTTCCAGTTCCGCGGCGATGCTGGCCTGCCCGGCCGACAGCCCCAGGCCCAGTGCGGCAGCCATGATGATTGAAGCCCGTTTCATTTTTCAGTTTCTCCACAGCGGGGCGCAATTCGCCTTCCGCGACAATTTTCCAGGGGTCGCCCTGCCGGCAGATACCGAAAAACCGCAAGTTTCCGATGTCCCTCCCTTAAGGCCGGCAGCCGCCGGCAATGCAAGCACGATCCGGATCCGGACTTAGTTTCGTTCCTTGCCGTTGCCGGCACGACCATGACGATTGCGCAGCAACTCGAGCTTGAGCAGTGCATCCGCAAGCATACTCTTGAGGCGCGCGTTTTCATCCTGCAGGTCGCGCATCTTGCGGCTGTCGCGCACTTCGCTGCCGGCGCCCTGGCCGTACTTGATGCGCCAGCCATAGAAAGACGCGTCGCTAAAACCATAGCGCGCACAGAGTTCGCGGACCGGCACGCCGGTCGCGGCTTCCGCTAGGTACCCGCGGATCTGTTCCTCCGAGAAACGTCTGTTCACTGCCTGCCTCCGCTAGCAAAGGCCGCTCGCGCCTCTGCGCGGGCGTGACCACTTCCACCCCTGCCCGCAAAGTTACCACCCGCACCGCAAAAGGCAATTCAGTGTGTTCAAGCCGCGAGTTAAGCAAATTGGAGAGGAAGCCCGGTGCGGTGCGCGCGCCGCCCGAAAGGCAACAACAGACCACGAAGACAAACTTTGGAGCTTAGCACTACTGGACAGAAAAGCAATTCAATATTTTCAATTCGCGAACAAAAACATTTCTAAGTCCAGTTTCGCGGCGCCCGGATCGCCGATATTTCCACCAAAAAAAGCTAGTCAATTGCCTAAATTTGACATTCCATTTCCCCAATCTCTGATAACGGCTCGAGATTCCGGATTTGCCATCCTCCCGTGACCCCGCACCCAAAAAGCGCCTGAAAATGTGCAAAAAATATCATTTTTCACCCTCTGCACCTGACAAACCTCCGAAGTTATGACTTATAAAACACAACCACCATCGCAATGTCTTTATGTCCTAACAAAGAGTATTTTTTGATTGAATTTTAGAAAAACGCCTTTAGAAGATCACTGGCAAGTTTCAAAGTTATGTATTAATCTTGTCTGGCATTAACTAAATTTCGATCGCTGGCAACCGGGCCTCGCGCCCCGGGCAAGACGGGCGACGATAACCGCAACGCGAAGCCGGTCGGCTATGTATTTTTTCAGCGTTGCGCCTATATACCGGGCCACAGCATGGAAGAACTGCTTCGTCATTTCCCAACTTTAGTTGGGAAATATTGAAGATTGCCACGCCCCGCTAACGTACGGATGCCGCGCCGGCCCTGGTTTCTGGCCCGCCGCAGCGTATGAAACATGGCATGGCATAACCGGAAGGGCCGTCTTATCTGTCACGGTGGAGGGTGCTCTGTCGCCGTGACGGAGGGACAAAACAAGAAGAAGACAAAAACAAGCTTCAAATCGGGAGAAGTTACCATGCGGCATGTCAGCACCAAGCTCTTGCATGTTTTCGTTCTATTGATGGAATATCGTGACCTCAGCGCCGTCGCTGCCTGCACGCAAAGCCGGGTTCCGACCATTGCCTACAGCCTCGCGCGTCTGCGCGAAATCACCGGCGATCCCCTCTTCATCAAGCGCAATGGCACGCTGGAGCCAACCGCCCACGCCCTGAGGCTGGAACAGACCGCGCGCCAGATCCTGTCGAAATGGGCTCACCTGGTGCGCCCGCTCACGCCGGCAGCCGAAGCGAGCAGCCCTCACCGCCGCGTCTCGATCGGGTTTTCACCGTCGATCGGAGATCCGGTGATCACCGAGATACTGACTACCTTGTGCGAGCAGTTCCCGGATGACCGCTTCATGACCCGCCCGGTCTTCGCCGACTCCACGCTGGCCGCGCAGCTCGGCAGCGGCGAGCTGGATTGCGCCTTTGTGGTTGACAGCCACTATGTGCCGGATCACGTTGCACTGCACAACATCATGGCAACCCCGCGCCGGCTGGTGAGCGTCGCGCGGCCAGGCGGCCACGACAATGCGCAAGGCAAGCACGAATGGATCCTGCTGCAGGAGGACACCGAACCCGGCAGCCCGCTGCAGGGCTTCCTGAACCGTCTCGCGCAGGATCCGGATTATCGGGAAACCGTGGTGCCCTCGTGGCACACGCAAGTTGCGCTGCTGCTTGCCGCGGGCGGCATCTGCCCGCTGCTCGACTTCAACGTGCCGCTGGTCACGCGCCATCACAAGACGCGCCTGCTGGCACCCCCGAGCAGCTTCCCCGAATGGGCCGCCCTGCATTTCTGGGCACCCACCCGCGCCAACGCCGGCAAGACGTTGCTCGGCATCATGGAGATCGGCAGCGCAGTCCTGCACGATCCCGTCGGCGCCATAGACCGCCGCCACCAGGCACACGAGAGCCGCGCCACCGCTTACGCCGCCTGATCCACCGGCGAACAGGCGAACAGGCGAATAACAAGGCACGCCGCACCGGGGCGCGCTTGCCCGCTGCTGGCCGTTCGCGCCAGCCTTGGCCGCTTTCCGCGCCAAATTGAGAATCGTCTCAGACCGAAGGCCGGCACCGGCGCTTATCCTGCTCAGGCACCTCCCGCTTCCCGTTCGTCCGAGCGAAGCACGCGCCTGGAGGTGCTTTGTTCCTGTGCTGTTCGCGCCGCGCGGCGATAGCCGTGCGGCGCGTTTTTTCAAAGACGCCGCCGGTTGTCCGGGTTGCCCGGGTCGCCCCTAAAGCCCTCCCTCTTCGCGGCATCCGTGCCGCAAGCCATTCCAGCTTGCGTCAGGCATGCGCGGCCTCGACACCGCGCATGCCTGCGCCCGCGCAGGAGTATTGCAATGCCATTGAAAATCCTGATTGCCGATGACCATCCCGCCATCACGCTTGCGGTCAGGAGCCAGTTACGGAGCCAGACCGGCTGGGAAATCTGCGGCGATGCCCGCAATTCCATGGAGTTGCTCCATGCCACCCGTGCATTCCGGCCCGATATTGTCGTCACCGATTACCACATGCCATGCCGCAACGCGAACGATGGCATCCGCCTGCTCGCCAACCTGCGGCGCCACTATCCGGCGCTCGGGGTGGTCGTGCTGACCATGATCACCAATCCCCTGGTCTTGCGCGCCATCCTGAACGCCGGGGCACACGGGTTGTTGCTCAAGGACTCGCACCTGGACGAACTGGTGACCGCCATCATCCGCGTCGAGCGCGGGCTGCAATTCATCGGTGAATCCGCCGCGCGCGTGCTGGAACATTCCGGCTCTCATTACACGCCCGGCCGAGCAGGCGCCCTGCGCTTGTCCGTGAGGGAGTCCGAGGTCATGCGCCTATACCTCAGCGGCAATTCGGTCACAGGAATCGCCGGGCAGTTGTGCCGCAGCGTGAAGACCATCAGCCGCCAGAAGAACAGCGCCATGCGCAAGCTCGGGGCCACCAACGAACGCGAGTTGTTCGACTTCGCGGCCCAGCAGGGGCTGGTCCTTCCGCACCGGGACGATGCGCCGGCAGGGGCGCCAGGCGGCCAGTCCGAGTGGCTATAATCGCAGCGCCGCAGCAACGGTGCGCACTGTTGCCGTCTGCCGCCCGCCCGCTGCGCCGTTCACGGCCGTACCGCTCAACCGTCCCAGCCACCTTCATCGCCATGCCCGTCCCCGCCAGTCCCGCCACGACCACCGCCCCAGGCCCCCGCCTCGATGCAACCGGGCCGCTGCGGGTGCCCGCCTTGCTGGTGGCGGCACCGGCCTCGGGGCAGGGCAAGACCACGGTGACTGCCGCGCTGGCATGGCTGCATCGACGCCAGGGCCGCACCGTGCGCGTCTTCAAGAGCGGCCCCGACTACCTTGACCCGTCCATTCTCGCGGCCGCCAGCGGTGCCCCGGTGCACTCGCTGGACCTGTGGATGACCGGCGCCGACGACGCCGCCGCGCGCCTGGCGCAGGCGGCGCGCGAAGCCGACCTGATCCTCGTGGAGGGCGTCATGGGGCTGCACGACGGCACGCCCAGCAGTGCCGACCTGGCACGCCATTTCGGATTACCCGTACTCAGCGTGATCCAGGCAGGGGCGATGGCGCAAACGTTCGGCGCGCTGGCCTACGGCCTGGCTGGCTATGGCCGGCAGCCCCTGGCATCCATGCAAGTGCTGGCCAACGGCGTGGGATCCCCGCGGCATGCCGACATGCTGCGAGAGAGCCTGCCTGCCCATATCGCCTGGGCCGGCGCGCTCGCGCGCGATCATTCGGCCGCGCTGCCCGAGCGGCACCTGGGCCTGCTCGCGGCCGATGAACTGCCCGACCTCAACGCGCGGCTGGACCGTCTGGCGGATGCGCTGGCCGGGCAGCCGATTGGCGCCCTGCCAGCAACCGTGGAAATTGCCGCAGCGCCGCCATTACCCGCGCTGGCACCGTTGCTCGCCGGCCGGACCATCGCCGTGGCGCGCGACGCCGCCTTCCGTTTTCTCTATCCGGCCAACCTCGACACCCTGCAGGCACTCGGCGCGCGGCTTGTCTTCTTCTCCCCGCTGAATGACCCTGGCCTGCCCGCCTGCGACGCGCTCTGGCTGCCCGGCGGCTATCCCGAACTGCACGCCGCGCGCCTGTCGGCCAACACCGGCATGCTGGACAGCCTGCGCCGCGCCCATGCCGGCGGCCTGCCGATCCTGGCCGAGTGCGGCGGCATGATGGCGCTGTTCGAGACGCTGGTGGACAAAGCCGGGCAAAGCCACGTCATGGCGGGCCTGCTGCCTGGCACGGTAACGATGCAAGCCCGCCTGGCCGCGCTGGGTCATCAACAGCTTGCGTTGCCGGAAGGCACCCTGCGCGGCCACACCTTCCACTACTCAAGCGCGCAAACCCCGCTGGCGCCCTGCTGCCATTCCACCGTGCCGCGCGATGGCGCGCGCGGTGAAGCTGTGTTCCGGCAGGTTGCCCTGACCGCTTCCTATACGCACTTCTATTTCCCTTCCAATCCGCTCGCCATTGCCGCGCTGTTCGGTGGCGCGAGCAACAGCATCCGCTGATCCGGCAGCCCTCGAAGCAGCGGATGCGGCGAATTCATGGATACGAGGGAAGACGTCCCGCGGAAGAGGAGGCGCAGAAAACCGCCCCCTTGCGCCGGCAAGCAATGGCTCAGGCGGCGTCGGCCTTGTCCTGCTGCGTACGGAGCACGGCCTCGGCGATGCCGGCCTCAAGCTGCTCCAGACCCTTTGAGAGATTGCGCATGGTGGTTTCAGACACCTTGTCCAGCACGTCCTGCAGAAAGGCCGAGCGCAGCGGCAATGCCTGCTCGACAATGCTATGGCCCAGCGCCGACAGCGTGACGTTGGTCACGCGGTTGTCGCGCTCGCTGGTATTGCGCTCCACCCAGCCCAGTTCCTGCAGCGCCTTGAGCTGGCGCGTGAGCGCGCCAGGGTCCATGCCGACACGGTCGGCCAGCGGCTTCTGTGCGATGGGACCCGCATGGCCGTGCAAGGCATAAAGAATGCGCCAGCGCGGCAACGGGTGGCCGATGCGTTGCTCGAAAGCCGACGCATACGCCCGGTAAGTTCGCCCGAACTGCTGTAGTACAGCCAGGCTTTGTCGCTCCAATTCCACTCCGATCTCCTGCTTGCGGCACCGTGCATGCGACGGGCGGCTTTACAACCAACTCGATTTCCGTGACCTGTCCCCAGCATTCTATTCCGCAGCCATGACCGGCTTGACGGCACGCTCCAGCTTGATCGGCGGCACCCGGCGCGAGCGCCACAGGCCAATCACGGCGATCACCGCCGCCAGCGCCAGCCCGATGTGGATGGCACCGACCAGCGAAAGCCTGGCCTGCTCCAGCAACAGGGCGCCATTGTGCCCGGCCGCCTCCAGTTGCGACAGCAGGCTGGCCTGCGCAGCATGGTCGATCAGGATCTGCGGATCGGCCATGCGCTCCTGCCATTCGCCGGCACCGGCCTTCTGCAGCGCATCATGCACCCCGCTCAGGTAGCTACGCGAAACCAGCGTGCCGACGACTGCGGTGCCCACCATGCCGCCCACCATGCGCAGTGATTGCAGCATCGCCGTGGCAATGCCAAGGTGCTCGCGGCCCGCGGTCTGCTGCGCAAAGACCGTCAGGTTCGGCATGATGAAGCCCAGCCCGAAGCCGCACAGCAGCATGATGCCCAGCAACAGGTGATGGGACATCCCGCGTGTCGCTTGCGACAGGCCCAGGCAGGCCAGCGCCAGCATGGCGAACCCGGCGTACAGCATATTGTTAGGCTGGCGGATCCGCGTGATGATACGGCCATTGATGATACTGCCCAGCGTGATGCACACCACCAGCGGCGTCACCAGCACGCCCGCCTCCCTGGGCGAATAGCCAAAGCCCCCCTGGAACAACAGCGGCGCATACAGCAGCAGCGAAAACATCGCGAAGCCCACGAACACCGCCAGCAGGAACAGCGGCGCCAGCCCGGGATTGCGGAACATCTCCAGCGGCAGGATCGGATTCGGCGCCCGCCGCTCCCATTGCCAAAGCGCCACCAGCGCACACACCGACATGACCAGCAAGCCGCCGGTAAGCAACCCAAAACCACGATCAGGCATCAGTTCCACGCACAACTGCAAGCCGCCCAGCCCTGCGCCGATCAGGGCCGCGCCGAGCCAGTCCACCTTGATCGCACCGGCATGCGCCTGCTGGCGCAAGTGCGGCAGGTAGCGCCAGGCAAACCACAATCCCAGCAAGCCCACCGGCAGGTTCACGTAGAAAACCGCCCGCCAGCCGTAGGCCTCGGTCAGCACACCGCCCAGCGACGGCCCGACCGCGTTGGCGATACCGAAGGCAGCGCTCATCATCACCTGCCAGCGCAAGCGCACATGGGAATCGGGAAACAGGTCCGGGATACAGGCAAAGGCGGTGCCCACGAGCATGCCGCCCCCGATGCCCTGCAGGCCGCGGGCCAGCACCAGGAAGGGCATGCTGGTTGCCATGCCGCACAGCGCCGAGGCCAGCGTAAACACGACGATGGATGCCATCACGAACGGCTTGCGCCCGTAATAATCGCCCAACCGGCCGAAGATCGGCACCGTGATCACGGACATCAGCAGATAGGCCGTTGCCACCCAGGCGTAGTACTCGAACCCCTGCAACTCCGCCACCACCGTGGGCAACGCGGTGCCGACCACAGTCTGGTCAAGTGCTACCAGCATCACCACGAATGCGATGCCCAGCATCGCCATCAGGGACTCGCGGAATGGCAGCACCTGCCCGCTACTGTGCGCCTGGTGAGGCTGCGAAATCATTTTGTTGCCTGATCAATGATTGTATGATCAATTATTATAGGACAGGATTTGGGGGTGGGAACAGGATCATCGCGTATTCTGGTTAACGGTTCCCTATCTACGCTGATTCCAGCCCGTCGCCAGCGTTCTCTGCTCTCGCGGAGACGTCAGCGCTGTCCCGACGACTGCAGGCGGAAAATCATGGGCAAGCAGCCTTTTGACAGATCGGCACAGGATCGGCCTTCGGCCCCCGGCTTCAGGGAGGGCGAGCCGCACTTCAGGTTGCTCGCCGACGGCATACCTCACATGGTAATGACCTGCGGCCCGGATGGCCGGATCGATTACTGCAACCAGCGGTGGGTAACCTATACCGGCCTCAGCCTTGAGCAAACCCAGGCCGGCGACTGGCAATCTGCCGTACATCCCGAGGATTTCACGAACAACATCGACCGCTGGACAGACGCGGTTGCGAACGGCCGTGAGTATGAGATCGAATACCGCCTGAAGAGGGCATCCGACGGTGCCTACCGATGGCACCTTGAGCGCGGGGCGCCACTCAAGGACGCCGATGGGCATATCGTCAAGTGGTTGGCATCCAGCACCGACATAGAGGAGCAGAAACAGGCCCAGGCTGCGGCTGAAAGCGCAAACCGCGCAAAGTCAGAATTTCTGTCCAGCATGAGCCATGAATTGCGGAATCCGTTGAACGCGATCCTTGGCTTCGCGCAGTTGCTGGCACTGGACACTCCGCCGCCGCCTTCCTCGCAGCAAGCCAGCATCGACCAGATCCTGAAGGCGGGCTGGCATTTGCTGGAACTGATCAATGAGGTGCTTGACCTCGCCAGGATAGAGGCCGGGCAGGCGTCACTGTCCCCCGAGCCGGTATCGGTCGTTGAAGCCTTGCACGAATGTCACGCGATGCTTGAGCAACAAGCGCTGAGGCGTGAGGTTCGCATGCGGTTTCCCTCGCCCGACTTATCGTGTTTCGTCCGCGCTGACAGGACCCGCCTGAAACAGATCCTGCTTAACCTGCTTTCCAACGCGATCAAGTACAACCGGGACAAGGGTACCGTCGATATACAGGTGACGATGGGCGATCGCGTTCGTGTCGGCGTGCGCGACACCGGCGCAGGGCTGGCACCAGAACGGCTCGCACAACTGTTCCAGCCGTTCAATCGTCTTGGGCATGAGGGTGGCCCCGTGGAGGGCACGGGCATCGGCCTCGTGGTGGCCAAGCGGCTGGTCGAGCTGATGGGAGGCGCCATCGGCGCCGATAGTACGCCTGGCGTGGGCAGCGTATTCTGGGTCGAACTGCCCGCTGCGCGCCCTCCAGAAATGACCGGTGAGGGCGCGGAGGCAGCGGTATCCGTCAAGGCGCGGACGGCGTCTCCCACTTCGCTGCGTACCCTGCTGTATGTCGAAGACAACCCCGCCAACCTGAAGCTCGTTGAGCAACTCCTTGTGCGCCGGTCCGATGTGCGCCTGCTGACCGCCGTCACAGGGGCGCTCGGCGTCAACCTGGCGCGCACTGCCTCGCCAGATGTGATCATCATGGATATCCATCTGCCCGACATCAACGGCATCGAAGCACTGGGACTGCTGCGCGAAGACCCGCAGACAACGCACATTCCCGTCATCGCCCTCAGTGCCAATGCGATGCCCCGCGACATTGAAAAGGGCATGAAAGCGGGATTCTTCCGCTATCTGACCAAGCCGATCAGGCTCAATGAGTTTATGGACGCACTGGACGCCGCGCTGGAACAGCCACGAGGCGGGACTGCTCAGGGCCGATGAAGCCAGGTGCTCGCCGTGATCGACGCATCGGACATCCTGGCAGCAAAAATCCTGGTCGTTGACGATCTGGAGGCCAATGTCCTGCTGCTCGAACAGATGCTACGCGGGGCCGGCTACGTTTGCATCGAGCCAACCACCGATCCGCGCGCGGTGCCTGAGCTTCACAGCAAGAACCACTATGACCTGATCCTGCTTGATCTGCAGATGCCCGGCATGAACGGGTTCGAGGTCATGGAACGCCTCAAGGAAATCCAGGCGGACAGCTACCTTCCGGTGATCGTCATCACCGCCCAGCCTGATCACAAACTGCGCGCACTGCAAGCCGGTGCGAAAGACTTCGTCAGCAAGCCATTTGATCTGGCGGAGGTGCTGATGCGGGTTCGCAATATGCTGGAAGTGCGTCTGCTGCACGGGGAATCGTTGAAGTACGGCAAGGAACTTGAGCGGAAAGTGCATGAGCTGGAAACGAGCCGAGAGACGATCGTTCACCAGAGTCATGAACTCAGGCGCATTTACGAGAAGCTCGTTCGCGAGCAACAGGTAACCGATCGGCTGCTCCTCAACGTGCTGCCCGCCCCCATCGCCGAGCGCTTGAAGCTGCGCGCCGATCTCATCGCCGCCGGCCCCCCGGAGGTCATCGCCGACAAGTTCCAGGATGTGTCGGTGTTGTTCGCGGACCTCGTGCAGTTCACCCGCTTTTCTCCCAGCATGAGCCCCGAACGACTGGTGGCAGTCCTGAACGAGATATTTGCCGACTTTGACAATATCGCCGACAACCGGCGACTCGAGAAGATCAAGACAATCGGCGACGCTTACATGGCAGCCGCAGGCCTGCCTGTGCCGGCGGCCGATCACGCCACCCGGGCTGCTCATATGGCATTGGACATGCTTGAGTCACTGGACCAGTTCAATCAGCGAAGCGGCTACAACCTGCAATTGCGAGTTGGCATCCACAGTGGAGCTGTCGTGGCCGGCGTGATCGGCAGGAGAAAGTTCATCTATGACTTGTGGGGTGATACCGTCAATATCGCCAGCCGGATGGAGTCGCAAGGCGTAGTCGGTCGCGTTCAGGTAACTGATGCCACTCGGCAGCAACTTGGGGAGCCTTTCCTGCTAGAAGAGCGCGGTTTGATTGCGGCAAAGGGCATCGGCGACCTGCATACATGGCTTCTGGTTGGGAGAACCTAGCCGGCGGCGGGTCAGCATATGGAAGCGGTCGCTCACGATCAGAGCGACGGCTGTCTCCAAATCGGCCGATTCGTCTGATCAACGCAGAGCGGTCGAATGGCTGCGAAGGGTCGGCTACGGAAGTTGCCCGTCGGTTCAGGCAGCATGACCGGCGCCCGGCCTTGAGCCGCCGTGACCGGCCAAAGCCGGCCGTTGGCCCCTCGCATTTGAATGTCTCGGCGAAGGCGCCGGTGTGGTAGCGCATATCCATCATTTGCAGCCCCTGCCAGGTCCAACGAAGCAGGCACACGCCCTGCTTTACTCCGCGCTGCCTGCCATTCACAGCAGCTTTACTTCAGACCGCACAGCGGAACGCTACGTTGGTGAGTGGGCCGGACCCGTCCTAGACTCTCCACACCGTCGCTCACGAACCCCGATATCCGGACACCAGTCAGCGACGGGCTTGAAAGCAGGCCCCTCATGAAACATCCGATGTCCATCTTCGATCTGAGCGGCAGAGCCGCATTCATCTCCGGCGCCTCAAGCGGCATTGGGCTGCACACGGCTCGCACGCTGGCAAAGGCCGGAGCCGCTGTGGCGCTGGGCGCGCGTCGCGCCGATCGTCTGGAGGCCGTTGTTGCCGAACTCCGGACAGAGGGCCACAAGGCCTGCGCCGTCAGGCTCGATGTAACCAACCCGTCAGGCATCGCCCCGGCATGGCAAGAGGCCGAAAGCCAGCTCGGCCTGCCTGTCGATATTCTGTTCAACAACGCGGGCGTGATCTACGTCGAGCGCTTCACTTCGCAAACGCATGACGAGGTATCCCGCATCTTCGACACCAACCTGAAGGGCGCTTTCCTGGTGGCCCAGGAGGCGGCGCGCCATATGTCGGCGCGCGGCCACGGCAGCATCATCAATATCGCCTCGTCATCGGGATTGCGGGCAGGCGGGCAGATGTCGAGCTATGGCGCCTCCAAGGCCGGACTCATTCACCTGACGCACATCATGGCCCTGGAACTGGCCGGAAAGGGTGTGCGCGTCAACGCGCTGGCACCGGGCAACATCCTGACCGACATGCAAGCGCAGTTCGCCGAGCGCGGCATCGAGTCGGGGATTCTCAAGCGCATACCGATGCGCCGGTTTGGCGAGGCATCCGACCTCGACGGCGCAACGTTGCTGCTGGCCTCGGATGCGGGCCGGTACATGACAGGCGCCGTCATACCCGTCGATGGCGGACAAGTCCTCAGCTGGATGTGACCAGCCCCTCATAAAAACAGAATGGAGACCATCATGAATCTAAGATTGCGCGCTGCGTGCGCCGGCGTGCTCAGCTCCGCGTTGCTGGCACAGAGCCAATTCTCGTTCGCCGCCCAGGCCTACCCATCCCGGCCCATCAAGGTCGTGGCGCCGTACGCGGCAGGCGGCGCGATTGATATCGTTGCCCGCACCTTGTCGGATCCGGTTGGCCGAGCGCTCGGCCAACCGCTGGTGGTCGACAACAAGACCGGCGCGGCGGGCAACCTCGGCGTGGATGCCGTGGCCAAGGCACCGCCCGACGGCTACACCCTGACCGTCGCGCTCAGCTCCAACCTCATGATCAACCAGTTTCTGTACACGAAGCTGCCGTACCACCCCGAAAAGGACCTGAAGCTGGTTGCGAAGGTCGCCGAAGCCCCGCTTGTGCTTGCCGTGAGCTCGCACCTGAACGTCAGCAACGTTGCCGACCTGCGCAAGTACATGCAGTCCCACAAGGGAAAGATGTCGTATGGATCGTGGGGCGTGGGAACGATTTCCCATCTGAGCGCGAGCCGACTCAATGATCTGCTTGGCGGCGACATGGCGCACGTCGCCTATCGCGGCGAATCGCCGATGATCAACGACCTTGTGGCGGGGAACATCCAGGTTTCATTCGTCACCGGCGCACAAGCGCCACAGTTCATCGCGGCCGGGCGACTGAAGGCGATCGGCGTGACCGGCCCGGCGCGCCTTGCCGCGTTGCCTGACGTCCCGACACTGAGCGAAGCCGGCGTCAATGACCCGCTGCTCCGTGCGGTGGGCTGGGTCGGCGTCGCCGCACCGGCCGGAACGCCTGCGCCCATTGTCGACCGGCTGGCGACGGAAATCGACAAGGCCATGAGGAAACCAGACGTCCAGAAGCGCATTCGCGACCTGGGCTGGGCCCCGAGCTACCAGGGGCCCGATGACATCGCCGCAACATATCGACGCGAGGCCCCGATCTGGAAGGAAGTAGTACGTCAATCCGGCGCCAAGCTCGACTGATCCACCCCAATTCCACACGACAGCACCATGACCAACTCTGCCCCCATCGCCACAGCCGACCGCACCGCCGTGCGCGAGATGAACAGCTGGTTCTTCGACACTTACTTGCCCGCCTGGGTCCATATGGGCGCCAATGCCAGCCTGGAAAACGGGGCCATCCTGCAGTACTGGGGTGCCCCCCTGCACGCCGCATCGGTCAACATGACCAAATGCCTGCTAACCGGCGACCAGGTCATCGGGCTGCTGCGCGCGAACCAGGAGCCTTTGCAGGCGCAGCAATACACCCACACCGTGGTACTGGATCGCGCCGTGAAGGGCTACAACGGCAACGCCGGCTCAATCGACGTGATCTGGTCGCGGCGGCGTGCCGACGAGAGCGAGATTGAACGCCGCGCAGTCCACTTCGACATCCATCGCACGAGCGAAGGCTGGCGTGTGGTGACCGTGGCGAGCACGCTGACCGAACAGTCGTCGCTCAGCGAGATCTGGGAAACCGTTTGAACAGGGAGACACGAAAATGAAGCCTTCTACCAATGCCGGACTTGTGCTCTACGAACTGCGACAAGGCGTGGCGATCGTCACGCTCAACCGGCCGCCACAGAACCGGTTGACCCGGCCGCTCTATGCGGAGCTGGAAGCCGCGGTGCGCCAGGGTGTTCGCGAGGGTGCCCGATGCATGCTGTTCCGTAGCAACCTCGACGATTTCTGTCTCGGTGGCGACTTTCGCGAGTGGCCACATCTCGAAAATCACGCCGCGCGGCGCGAACGCTTCGGCTATTCAAATAGCATCCTGAATGCCATTGAGTCGCTGCCGATCCCGACCGTCTGCGAGGTCAATGGCCGGGCATACGGTGGCGGCTTCGAGTTCGCACTGCACACTGATTTAATCATCGCCGCCGAATCGGCAAGGTTCCGCTTTACCGAGGTGACGTTGGGCGTATCGCCACTGGCGGGTGGGGTCCAGCGCATTGCCGAACGCAGCGGACGCGGTGTGGCTACGCGGCTGGCGATGCTGTCCGAAGAAATCACCGCGGCAGAGGCCCTGTCCCTCAATATCGTCGCAAAAGTAGTGGCTGATGAACGGCTCGCCGAAGTTGCGCGGGCGCACGCGGAAAAGCTTGCCGCGGGCCCCACGCGTGCGCACGCGGTAACAAAGTCGGTTATTGCTGCGTGGGCCGTCGGCGGCGTACGGGGTGCGGACGAGGCAATGATCGAGCACGTGTCCGTGCTGCTCGCCACCGACGATGTGCAGCGCGGTGTGAGCTCTGCCATCCAGGCGATCGATGCCGGCCTTAACCGGCCGGAAATTCCATTCAACGGGCAATAAAGGCTAACGTCCGATGCAAGCAGAAGAGCACTACATTCCCGCCGAAGGCGGCATTGAACTCCATGCCTGGGTCTTCCGGCCAACCGGCGGCATCGGCCCGGCTCCCGCCGTTACGATGGCGCACGGCTTCTCAGGCCTGAAGTATCGGGGCCTGCGCGAATACGCCGAGCGCTTCGCGGCGGCCGGCTTCATCGTGATCGTTCACGACCATCGCAACTTCGGGCTCAGCGGTGGCGAGGTCCGCGGCGATATCGATCCGTGGCGACAGATCGCGGACTGGCGCCGCGTCATCAGCTATCTCGAATCGCTCGATGGCGTCGATCAGCATCGCATCGGCATCTGGGGAACGAGCTATGCGGGCGGACATGCGATGGTGCTTGGCGCCACCGATGCCCGCATCCGCGTGGTGGCGGCACAGGTTCCCATCGTCAGCGGATACGAACAGAGCCTGCGGCGCGTACCGCCCGATGCCCGCGCGGCCCAGCAAGCCATGTTCAACGAAGACGAACGTGCACAGTTGCGCGGGGAGCCGCCGATGTTGCAACGCGTTGTGAGTCTTGATCCCGCCGTCCGTGCGGTCTACCGCTCGAAGGACATGATGGAATTCCATGACGCCTTCGAGATTCCGGACGGCGTGGAACACAGCGAGTCTGTCACGATACGCTCATCGAGGCTGTCACAGATGTATGAGCCTGGGCAGTGGATTCCGCGCATCGGGCCGAAGCCGCTGCTGATGGTGGTGGCGCAGAACGACGTGGTGACCCCCACGGATCTGGCGCTGGCCGCCTACGAACGCGCCGTGGAGCCGAAACAGCTGCAAATCATCGGCGGCGGTCACTTCGACGCCTACCGCAAGGAGTTCGAAGCGTCCAGCTCCGCCGCGTTGCGTTGGTATCAGACTCATCTGATGCTCGGGGCATCGGCATGACGGCGTCCCGCGGAAGTTCCCCGCCGCACGGCATCCTGGTGCTCTTACACGGCTATCTGGATGGCCCGGCCGTCTGGGCCCGCCTGATCGAGCACATGAATCTGCCGGCGTGGCACGTCGTACCCATCGCGTTGAAGGCCGGGCAGCCTCCCGCATTGACCTCCGAGCAGCGGCTCGAGCAATACGCCACCGATGTGCTGACGCAGATTCTGCAGACATATCCCGAAACGTCGGCACGCTTCGTCGTGGTCGGACACAGCATGGGCGGGCAAATCGGTGAACTGGTGGCGCGGCGTCTCGGTGATCGGCTGGCAGGACTGGTGTTGATCACGTCTGCCGCACTGGCAGGCTATGCCTTGGCGCCGCCGGCCATGGAGCGCTTTGCATCGCGGGCCGGCCTGAAGGACAGGAATGCCATCGGTGAAGGCAAGCGAAGCCTGGCGGTCGCCCTCGATCAGGAGGGGCTGGACATTCTCGTCAATTGCACGGTAGCTACCGGGTGCGACCACGCGCTTACGCAACTGCATGCATGGACCGGTGGCCACCCGGCCGGCAAGTCCCCATCGCCGATAGGGCAGCCCGTCCTCTGCATTGCGACCGACGACAGGTTCTTCACTGAGGATCTGATCGAAGCAACGGCGGCGCGATTCGCGCAAGGCACGATCACCAAAGTGTCCGGCGCCGGCCACTGGCCACAACTGGAGCAACCTGAGGCCTTGGCGCGAACACTGGTGGACTTCGTCCGTGCGCAACCACAAACGACCGTGAAGCAACCCTGAACTTCCGGCGCCTTACAGGAGACATTCGGATGCAAGCCAACGAGACACACGCGCCGCCACCGGGGGCACAGTATCCACTGCTGATCAAGCAGCTGTTACTCACGCCACTGGCGCAAGCGCCCGACCAGTCGATTGTCTATCGCGACATCAGCCGATATACATACCGAGGGCTGCGCGAGCGGATCGGCCGGCTCGCATCCGGGCTGCAATCGTTGGACGTTGGCCATGGAGACACCGTCGCCATACTCGACTGGGACAGCCATCGGTACCTGGAGTGTTTCTTTGCCGTACCGATGATGGGTGCCGTGCTGATGACCGCCAACATCCGTCTGAGCCCGCAGCAGATCCAGTACACGCTGGAACAGGCAAAGCCCAAGGTTCTTCTGGTTCACCGCGATTTTCTCGAGCTCGTCTCGTCGATGCGCAATGTGGCCGACATGGCAGCGTCCGTGGTGATCCTTGATGACGACGATGACGGCACCGTTGCCGATGGCTACGAAGCACTGCTGGCCAGTAGCCGGTCTGATTTCATCTTTCCCGATTTCGATGAAAACACCCGCGCCACGCAGTTCTATACGAGCGGCACGACCGGCCTGCCCAAGGGCGTCTCCTTCAGCCATCGCCAACTGGTGCTCCACACGCTTGCCGTCTGCGCGGCATTCGCCATGGGCAGTACCCAGGGCCGGTTCCATCGAGGCGACGTGTATATGCCGATCACCCCGATGTTTCATGTGCACGCATGGGGCATGCCTTACGTGGCGACGATGATGGGCGTCAAGCAAGTTTATCCCGGGCGCTACACGCCTGAGATGCTGCTCACGCTTCGCGCCCGCGAAGGCGTGACGTTTTCCCATTGCGTCCCCACTATCCTCCAGATGGTTCTGGATCGGGCAGAGGTCGACCAGGTGGATCTTTCAGGGTGGAAGATCGTGGTCGGCGGCGCGCGCTTTCCCACGAGCCTGGCCCTCGAGGCTTTGAAACGGGGGATCGACGCGTTTGCGGGCTATGGTATGTCGGAAACTTGCCCCTTCGTCACCGCGGCGCACGTGGATCCATCCATTTCCGATCCGGACGATTCCGGCAAGGCAATCACCACGCGAACACTCGCCGGACGGGCGTTGCCGCTCGTTGACATACAGGTTGTCGATGAAGCGATGCGAGTGTTGCCCTCAGGGAGTCAGATTCCAGGGGAAGTGGTACTGCGCGCACCATGGCTCACGCAGGGATACCTTGCGAATGACCAAGCCACCGAGGAACTCTGGCGCGGCGGCTATCTGCACACTGGCGATATGGGTATCATCGGCGAAGATGGCTACTTGCGCATTACCGACCGACTGAAAGATGTGATCAAGACCGGCGGTGAATGGCTGTCGTCGGGCACGCTGGAGGACCTGATCTGCCAGCACCAGCATGTCAGGGAAGCCGCTGTCATCGCCGTGCCGGACCAACGATGGGGGGAGCGGCCGATGGCGATCGTGGTGGCGGAAAGCGGCTGTCCGAGCTCGTTTGACGCAAGCGCCATCCGGCTGCACCTGGGCAGCTACGTCGCGTCGGGCCGCATTCCGAAGTATGCGATCCCGGACGCGATACACTTCGTGGATGCGTTGCCACGTACCAGCGTGGGCAAGTACGATAAGCGAGCCATACGCGATCGCTACCAGCATGTCGGGAGGCAAACTTGAGGAAACTGGAGAAGGAGCAGCCTTCGACCGAAACCGCCGGGGACGCCGATGCTGTTGCATCCATCTTCGAGGAAGGTGCCGACAGGAACTTTGTCGAGGCGCTCGCCCGGGGGCTGCGCATCCTGCAGGCATTCCATTCCAGCGAAGAGCGCCTGAGCAATCTTGAAATTGCGCGCCGGTGCGGGCTGCCGAAGTCAACCGTGACCCGGTTGAGCTATACCCTGACCACCCTCGGGTTCCTGCATCACATCCCGGAACTCGGGCGCTATCGCATCGGCCTGGCCACGCTCACGCTGGCGCGCGTGACACATTCCCGGCTGGATCTGAGGGAGGCCAGCGAGCCACTGCTGCAGGAGCTGGCTGACAGTACGCGTTCCATGATTTCGCTGGGCATCCGCGATGACCTTTCTGTCCTGTATATCGATTGCCGGCGAAGCCGGTCCACCGCAGTGACCCTCAATCTTGATATTGGCAGTCGGCTGCCGCTTGGAACGACTGCCATGGGGCGGGCACACATCGCGGTCATGGGCCCTTCCGAACGCCGCGCCGTCATGAACCGGCTCCGCGCGCTGAACGAGGCCAGTTGGCCAGCCATGGAGCAAGGCATCTTGAACGCAGTCGTAGAAATTTCAGAGATTGGATGCGTGACGTCGTTCGGCGAATGGAACAAGGAAATCAACGGCATTGCCGTGCCACTGAAGCTCGGCAATGCACTGCCGCCGGTTGTCCTCAATGCTGCCGCACCCACCAGAACGATTTCAGCGGAGAAGTTCATTTCCGAGGTACGTCCTCGCCTGATTGCCACGGCCAGGATCATTGAACATCGCTACAAGCGCACGTGACCGCATGCGCGCCGGTTCCCATACGTGCCGCAGATTGGCCACATCAAAACGCAGCCACTTCACTTCGCAAGCACGATCCAAGGCCAGGTTGACCGGCTTCCCCCGACCGCCGGGATAGCGGGCGGCGTCAGGTCATGCCCGAACTCGGGGTGATCACGTCTATCGCACTTTGACGACAACTTTACCCTTGGCCCGTCCCTTCTCGATGTAGGCCATGGCCTCGTTGGTCTCGTCGAAGGAAAAGACCCGATCCACTACCGGGCGTATCGCGCCGGAATCAATGAGCGACGTGATCTCGCTCAACTGGCGCCCGCTGGCCCTCATGAAGAGGAACGAGTACCTCAGGTCACGACCTGCTGCCCGCTTCCTGACTCCCGAACTCAGAAGACGAACAATCAAGTTCACGAACCACGGTGCTCCGATTCCTTTTGCGAATGCGGGATCGGGAGGGCCGGAGATCGAGATGAGTATGCCGCCGGGCTTAAGGACGCGCAGAGATTTCTCCAGCGCCGTTGCATCTTGACTGTGGAGGACCACATCGTAGTCCTGAAGAATTTTCTCGAAATCGTCTTTTCTGTAGTCGATGACAATGTCTGCCCCGAGGCTTCTCACCAGGTCGATGTTGGCGCTGCTGGTGGTGGTGGCTACGGTGGCGCCCACATGCTTGGCCAACTGGATCGCAAATGTTCCTACGCCGCCTGAACCGGCCTGGATGAAGACCTTCTGCCCTTTCTTCAGATTCGCCGTCTCGATCAGCGCCTGCCATGCCGTCAGGCCCACCAGAGGAATCGATGCGGCTTCCTCCATACTCAGCGCCTTGGGCTTGATCGCCAAGGACTCTTCCTTGACCGCGATGTACTCAGCAAAGGTGCCGATGCGAAAATCATCAGGCCGGGCATAGACTTCGTCCCCCGGCTTGAACTGCCGAACGCGAGGCCCGGCCTTGACCACGACGCCGGCCACGTCGTGTCCTAGGACGAGGGGCGGGCGATAGGGGAGTATGAGCTTGAACTCTCCGTTCCTGATCTTGGAGTCCAGCAGATTCACGCCGGCCGCATGGATCTGGACCATGACCTCATCCTCACCCAGCGCCGGGCTCGGAACCTCAGTGGACCGCAACGCGCGTTTCTTTCCGTAGCGATCGAGAAGAAGTGCATTCATGGTCGCCCTCATTCCTGGCGCATCCAGGTTTGCGAGCGGCCCAGCACGCTGGTTGAAATCTTGTCACCTGTCTTGCTTGCGAGCAGCGCTTGGAATGTCATCGTCTTCTTTCAGATTGGGACTTGTGAGCAACAGCGGGCGACGCGGCTTGCCGCCTATGCTTCGAGGCGCAGATCTTTTCGAACCCCCGCATCCAGCACGCTGGCCGGTGCGAACCTGCGCAGCAGTCGCATGCGGCTTGCGAGGCCGGGGGCGTAGTGAATCTTTGGATGCGTTGCCATGGCTGCCTTCAACACGACTTCGGCTACCACTTCAGGCCCGTCCGCGCCAACGAGAACTTCCTTCACCCGTCTCTCCACGCCCGCGCGAATCTCGCGATACACATCGAGCGGGGCGTCAGGCTTCATCAGGTTCGCCTCGAAGGGCGTATTGATGTAGGCTGGTTCGACCACCGAGACGCGAACACCCATCGTGCGCAGTTCATGGTCGAGCGATTCCGAATAGCCCGCGACTGCGTGCTTGGTGGCGGAATACAGCGCCATGTAGGGCATCGGCAGGAAACCAAGCACGGAGCCGATATTGATGATGCGCCCTTCCCTTTGGCGGCGCATATGTGGCACGACGGCCCGGGTCATCCGGACAATCCCAAAGAAGTTCGTATCGAATATCGACTGGGCCTGCTCCAGCGAGCTCTCTTCCGCACCCGCTGGAGCGACTCCGAACCCGGCGTTGTTGACGAGCAGATCAATGCGGCCTTCGTGCTCCATCACCATTTGGACGGCCGCATCGACGGATTCGTCCTTGGTTACATCGAGAGGCAGCATCTCGAACGATCGCTGACCGGTAGTGCCTGTGCGCCTACTGGTGCCGAACACCCTGTAGCCAGCCTTCGCGAGCCGCTCCGCGGTGGCGTGGCCGATACCTGAGGAGGCCCCCGTAACGAGGGCAATCTTGCCGCGTATGTTCATGAAATTTCTCCGTCAGTTTGTGCGATCTGGGTACGCGTCGGCATGCACGGCACGACGCCATTCAACGTGACGCCCGAGAGGTGCACCATTGTCATTTCGTATTACGATCATCATATGTAATGGCGAGCGAGAAGGCGGCATGAATCCGGAGGGTTAGATTCCAGGGGGTACCAGGTGCTTCAGCGCAGCCTCGCGCAGACGGTCCGACAGAGCTGGCTCGTCGACTGCACGAGCCAGCAGCAAAGCACCAACCATGGTGGCGATGGTCACTAGTGCTTGTTCATGAGCACCGGGCTGTCCCCAGTCAGGCGACTGACGGGCGAGCAGATCAATCATCGCCTTGGTGTGTTGAGTCACCGTTCGACGTACTTCAGGGGCCTGTCGCGGTGTTTCTGAGCCCAGCGCGGCCAAGGGGCATCCAAGCTCCACCTGTTCGACGTGGTCCTTTGAGAGATAGGCGCAAAGCACAGCCTCCAAGGCTTTCCCGGGTGGGCCGCCGGCAACGACGTCTGCCGCTACCGCAGCGGACTCCGCGCACGCCCGATCCGCGGCTTCCGCCAGCATGGCTTCGCGCGAGGGGAAATGTGCGTAGAAAGCTCCGTGCGTCAGACCGGCCTCTTTCATGATGTCGGCGACGCCAGTGCCGTCATAACCACTTCGTCGGATAGCCCGGGCAGCCGCGGCCACGATGCGTTCGTGCGACGCTTCCTTGGCGGCGTATCTAGCGTTGGCTTTCATATTTGGCATGATGGTCATCATACTAAATTTCCGCGCTGCGCGTACTGCGATTTTCCTGGTGCCGACTTCGCTTATTCCGACACAGGCGCATGTGCAATCCCACTGGCCTGCCCGAACGCCGCCTTGGCGCACGACTCACCCAAAACCAGGTCAAGCGGCACACTCACGATACGTGGTTCTCCCACCCCCTCCCCGGCCAACCGGTCAAGCATCAGATGGGCGGCCGCCTCCGCGGCGCGCTCGATGTCAAAGCGTAAAGTGGTTAGCGGCGGATACATCAACTCAAGCGTCTCAGGCGTACCGATGCCAATCACCGAAAGGTCTCTGGGAATATCCAGTCCCGCCTTGCGCGCAACATAAATGGCTCCGGAAAGCAGGCGCGTTCCTAGTCCTATGATTGCAGTGGGGGGCGCGGAAAGAGCGAGCATCGCCGCCATTTGGGTGCGTGACGAATCGATCGCCGAGCGTGACATGCAAACTAATGCCGGGTCGAACACCAAACCCGCCTCCGCAAGCCCATCCCGGTAGCCGAACAGCTTTTCGCGCCCTGGACGAATGTGCTCGCCGGGCCCGAAAAGCGCGATGCGGCGGTGACCCAATGAAATGAGATACGCCATCGCCTGCTTCACACCGCTACGATGGTCCAGATAGACCGCATCCATTGGTAGAGGCGTTTCCCGATCCAGAATCACCACCGGCAGGCCGCAGCCGCTGAACAGGCTGTTGGCGGGGTCCGCGCTCTCCAGGCTGGGCGCGGCAATAATGCCCTCCAGCCGGCGGCTCTCGAACAGCGCAACCAGTTCGCGATCTCGCTGTGGCTGATCCAACGTATTGCCGACCAGCATGGAGTACCCGGCGGCCTGCATATGCTTCTCGACTTCGCTGAAATGCGCCGCAAGCAGCGGGTTGCCGATATTCGAAACCAGGTAGCCGACCGTCTTGCTGCGCCCCGTGCGCAGATGGCGGGCGGCAAAGCTGGGCTCATAGTTCAGTGCCTCCACGGCCGCGTGCACCCGGGCTCGCAGCGCCTGGCTCGCATAGCCTGTGCCGTTCAGCACACGCGACACGCTGCCGATGGAAACCCCCGCCGCCTCAGCCACATCCCTGACGGAAATCCTTTGCGTCATGGTCTTCCCTAATGAAAACGTTCCACAGTTGGACGCCAAATTTGTTGCCTGATAAGTTAGCACAAACGGAAATCGTTTTCACATTTACCCGACATCAACTTAAACAGCGCCAAACTATCCAATGCAACCAGACCGTCCTTCGCGCCCCGCTGCCGCCTCCCCCGGCGCCGACCTTGCGAGCGAGACCACGTGTGGGTCGCTGGGCGGCCGACGCATCCTCGTCGTCGGTGGCGGACAACTTCCTTCGGCCGATGCCGGAAATCCGGTCAACAACGGACGCGCGATCTGCATGACCCTGTCTCGCGCTGGCGCCAGCATCGCCTGCGCGGACAAGAGCACCGAGGCAGCGGAACTCACCGTACGCAGTGTGCGGGACGGCGGCGCGGTGGCCATCCCGGCCGACGTGGCCAGCGCCGCCGGCATCAAAGGCATGGTGCAGGCCGCACGGACGGCGCTGGGCGGCCTCGACGGACTCGTACTGAACGTAGGCATTAGCCGCCGCGAGCCCCTGGCGGAACTGACGGCAGACAGCTGGGATGAGGTGATGGCGGTCAACCTGCGCGCGCACATGCTGACCGTGCAGCAAGCCCTGCCGCTCATGTCCATGCACGGCGCCATCGTATTCGTGTCTTCAGTGGCGGCCAGGCTGCCCGCGGGTATGAATCCTGTATACGAAGCCTCGAAGGCGGCGCTCGGTGCCCTGTGCCGCGCGACGGCATTGGCCGGGCAGCCCAACCACATACGCGCCAACGTGGTCATGCTCGGCCTGATCGATACGCCGATGGGCCGCGCGGCCTCCGCGGCGCGGCCTGGACGCACCGCCGCCTTGCCGCTCAGTCGGCAAGGCACGCCCTGGGAGGTCGCGCATGCGGTGCGCTTTCTACTCTCGGCGCAAGCCTCCTATATCAACGCAGTGGAACTTCCCGTGGACGGTGGCCTAAGCGCAGGCATAGCGTCCGCGCCGTCCTGAATCCCGCCGGGCGGAGAGCGGTAAGCCTGGCGCGGCTCCGTCCGGAGCATGCCGCTGGCAATCACAACGACAACGGAGACATCCCATGCTTCACAGACTGATCTGTGCGGTCGCGGCCGCGCTCGCCCTGCACGCGGCGGGGCCGGTACTGGCCGAAACCTATCCCTCACGGCCAATCCGATTGGTGGTGCCGTTCCCGCCCGGAGGCGCCGCTGACATTTTCGGACGGCTGCTCAGCCAGCAGCTCACGCAAAGCCTCGGGCAGCCGGTGCTGGTGGAGAACCGCGCCGGTGCGGGCGGAAACATCGGCGCGGCCGCCGTCGCCAATGCACCGGCGGACGGCTACACCTTGCTGCTGGGCACGATCGGCACCCACGGCATCAACCCGACGCTATACGCCAACCTTCCCTACGACCCGAAGAAGGACTTCCAGCCTGTGGCCCTGGTCTCTTCCGGCGCAAATGTACTGGTCGTCAACCCCGCGTTGCCGGCGCGCAATGTGAAGGAGCTGATCGCGATGGCCAAGCGCAACCCGGGCAAGTTGATGATGGGCTCGTCCGGCAATGGCAGCAGCATTCATATGTCCGGTGAACTCTTTGAGCATATGACCGGCACGCAACTGACGCACGTGCCCTACCGCGGCGGCTCGCCCGCACAGACCGACCTGATGGGCGGGCGGGTGCAGTTGATGTTCGACAACCTGCCCACCTCGCTGCCGTTGATCGCCAAGGGCCTGGTACGCCCGCTCGCCGTGACCTCGGCGCATCGCTCGTCCGCGCTCCCGGACGTGCCGACTGTTGCCGAGGCCGGCGTGCCGGGCTACTCCGTCAGCAACTGGAGCGGCATCTTCGCGCCGGCACATACGCCCCCTGACATTGTGAACCGGCTCAATGCCGCTGTTGGCCAGGCTGTGACAAGCGTGGCACTGCGCAAGCGTTACGCCGAAATGGGCGCCGACACCGGCACCGACCTCGGAACCAACAGGAACGCAGGCAGCCCGCCGATGAGCGCAGCGGAATTTACCAGATTCGTCGATGAGGAGATGAGCAAATGGACAAGGATCGTAAAGGTATCGGGAGCGCGGGCGGAATGAAAGGAATGAAAGGAATGAAAGGAA